>CAYYZZ010000005.1:0-29513 GCA_964476235.1 uncultured Streptomycetaceae bacterium
CCGCCGTCCTTGCCGCGCATGCGGAACGCCATCAGCGCGGACCCGTCGTCGAGGTTGATGCCGATCCAGTCCCAGCCGATGGCTTCCTTCTCCATGTACTGCGACGACCACTCGTGGTCGAGCCAGGCGGAACCGTTGACTTGGCGCGATTTCCCCCCGCGCTCAACGGTTCCGCCCACCTTGAGATGCGGCAGACTGTAGTAATAGCTCGCGGATTCGGCCGCCGGGCCTTTTCGACTATAACCGTCTTGCCCTTGCCTGATTGGCGGCTGCGGAGCATCGAACGTGAGATCTAGCGAGAACTCCTGCGCCTGGATTTGCGCATGATAGGAAGTCCCGGTTTGCTGCAGCCGCCAATGGTCTATCCAGACCCGCGTGCGTCCTTCCCCGGCGCCTGCCAGTTCGAAGCCCGCGCGCGCCGCGCGCTGCTCGTGGATGAGCCGGCCGTGCGACGGGTCGGAGAGCGCGGCATGCGCAATGAGTATCTGGCGCGGCGTGAAGCGGCTCGGGTTGTGGTGCTTCAATTCCGGCCGCGCCCGAAAGAAGGTGATCTGGAAGCCGAGCGGCCGTGTCGCCTGGTCGAGCCAGCCGGTGATGTACCACCATTCGATCCGGAAGTCCGGGTGGCTGCCCTCGTCATGCGGGAAGCGCATTTTGTAGCCCGGCACCACGGGCGCGAAGGGCGTGACGACTGGCGGCTGACGACTCACAGGTGCTGCGGCGGCTGGCGCAGCCAATAGTCCCGCCAGCCACGCCAGCGTCTGCCGTCTTCCAAGGATTGGTTTTAGGTTCTTATCAGCCACGCATCACCGCGTCACGCACCACCGTGTCACGCATCATCACGTCATGCACCATCGCGTCACGCCTCACCAATCTTCACGCACGGCTCGAACGACATCCTCGTTCATCGCCGCCCGGCCGCTCCACACCGCTGTCACGACCGCCGCGGCGATGACGAGCGCTGCCAGCCCGGTGAGGGGCAACCATGGCATGTGCAATTCCATGCTCCAGTGAAACGACTGGCGGTTGACGACGTGGATCAGGATCAGGCCCACCGCCCAGCCCGTCGCCAGCCCGAAGACGGTGCCGAGCGCGGCGATCAACCCGCCCTCGCAGGCCAGCATGGCGCCGATCTCGCGGCGCGCCATGCCGAGGTGGCGCAGCACGCCGAACTCGCGGCGGCGGGCGAGGGCCTGCGCGCTGAAAGAAACGCTTACGCCGAACAGGCCGATCACCACCGCGGCGATCTCCAGGGCGTAAGTAATGGCAAACGTGCGGTCGAAGGCCTGCAGCGAGATCGCGCGTAACTCGCGCGTGGTGGCGATCTCGATCCTGGCGGCATCGTGGAGCCGCTCGCGCAGGGCGCGTTGAACGTCGGTAAGGGATGCCCCCTTGGACAGCCATAGCGCAGCGTCGTTAACGAGCCGGTCGCCGGTCACCTTTACGTACAGCTCGCGGCTCATCGCGATGGCGCCGTTCTGGCGCGCGTAATCGCGCCACACGCCTGCCACGGTGTAGGGTCCGGGCGTATCACCGATAGGCAGCTGCACCTGATCGCCGACGCGCAGCCGGTAAAAATCTGCTGCGACCTCCGACACCCATATCGGCGGAGGCTCATCCATCCGCGGCGTATAGGGCTCGCTGGTCAACGGCAGGACCTTGCCGGGCGCGCCGGCCTCGACCGGTCCCGCCAGCAGCGTGACCGGCGGGCGTTCGGGCGCAAGCAGCAGGTTCTGGGCGCGTATGAACTCCACGCGCTCGATGCCGGGGACGGCCGCAATGCGCGCCTGCTCCTCCGGCGTGAGGAACGCGGTCTCGCCGAAACGCGCGGCACGCAGGTAGAGGTCGGCGGGGAGCATGCGCTCGAGCCAGGATTCGAGCGAAGCCCGGAACGAGCTCACCATGATCAGCATCGAGACCATGAGGCTGAAGCTGATGACGATCGCCGCGATGCTGATCGCCGCCTGGCGCGGGGCGGCTTTTAGCTGGGCGACTGCAATGGCCAGGGGTACTCGCGAGGGTAGAGGCACCCGGCCGAGGCATGCCACGGCAAGCTGCGGCATGACGAGCACCGCGCCCAGCAGGATCAGCGCGATCGCCAGATAACCGGCGAGGGGGAGGCCATTGATGGCTGGCGCCAGCGCGAGCAGCAACCCCGCTGCAATCGCCGCAATGCCCCACCACAGCGTATGCAGGCTGTTCAGGCCTTCCTCTTCGTCGCCGGCGCGCAGTGCCCGTGCAGGCGGGCGGTGCGCGGCTTCCCATGCGGGCGCCGCGGCGCCCAGCACGGCGAACAACACGCCGAGCGTGAAAAAGAACGCCAACGCCTGCGGCTCTGCGCTCAGGCTCGCTGCGATGCCGCGGAAGTAGCCCGCGCCGAGGTCGGCACCCACCAGCGAGAGCGCGTAGTACGCGAGCGCGTAGCCCAGCAGCACGCCGAGCGCCGCGCCGATGACGCCGATCACCGCGCCCTCGGCGAGCAGCTGGAGGGCCAGCGCGGCGCGCGTCACTCCAATCGTTCGCAGGAGCGCGAACTGCGTGCGCCGGCGCAGCAGGGCCAGGACCTGCGAGGAAAAAACCAGAAACGCGCCGGTGAACAACGCAACCAGCGCCAGCATGTCGAGGTTCAAGCGGTAGGCGCGCGTCAGGTTGGCGCCGCGCTCGCCCTCGGTTTCGGGGGACGCGGCATGCAAGCCGAGCGGCAACGTCGCCTGCAGGTCGCGGCGGAAAGCCTCGACATCGGTGCCCGGCTTCAACCGGAGGTCGATGCGATTCAGGCGCCCGAGGCGATCGAGACGCCATTGGGCGGCCGCGATATCCATCACGCCGAGGCGCTGGCGATAGGCGCCCTGGGGCAGCAGGCCCGCGATTTTGAGGGAAATCGCGCGCGTGCCGACCTGTATCTCCAGTCCGTCGCCCGCCTTCAGCCCCAGCCATTCCGCGGCGGACGGGCTGAGCAGTACGGTGTCCGGGTCGAAGAGATCGAGCACCATGCCAGCCCGTTCCGGCAGCAACGACGGCTGTACCTGCGCCGCGCGCAAGGGGTCGAAACCAACGATCTTCAGGCTGTCGTTGCGGCCGGCGAGCGGCACCTCGAGCTCCACCGCAGGATTGGCCGCGGCAACCTGAGGCAGGCGCGCAAGCCGCGGGTAGAGCGCTTCGTCGAATCCCGCTCGCGGGCCGCGCACCACCAGGTCAGCCTCGCCCGCGAGATGCCGGGCGGCCAGCTCGAATTCGCTGATCGCGCTCGAATTAACGAGGTGTACTGCGACCCCCAGCGCCACCCCCAATGCGATGGCAACCACGGCGAGCGCTGTACGCCCGATGTTTTCCCGGAGCGGGCCGAGGACGAACGCATGGAAGAGCAGCCAGCGGTTGCCGGGGAGCGTGAGGCGTGAGGCGTGAGACGTGAGGGGGAGATTCGCCACTCGACAGCGGCCTCAATCATGCCATCGTGAAATGCCGATCTCACCGCTTCGGCCGCTCTGCGCGTCACCGGGGGTCACATCCCCGAACCGGGGCCCCTGTTCCACCCCTCGACGCGCCCCGTCAGTCGTCATGCGTCACGCATCAAGTCCGCGGACGAAGTCCGGCAGACGTGAGAACCAGCACGCGGTCGGCGGTCGCCGCGGCGGCCGCGGAGTGCGTCACGAGGATGCCGGCGCCGCTTTCCCGTTTCACCTGGTCGCGCAGCAGCTGGATGACCTGTGCCGCTGAATCGGCATCGAGGTTGCCGGTAGGCTCGTCTGCCAGCAGCAATAGCGGCCGGTGCGCCAGCGCCCGTGCGATCGCCACGCGCTGCATTTCGCCGCCCGAGAGCTCGCGCGGATAGGCTGAGGCCGCCGCCGATAGCGTGACTGCGGCGAGCATTTCATCGACGCGTTCCGCGGCCTGTCCCGGTGGCGTCCCGGCAAGAGCCAGTGGGAGTGCAACGTTTTGCGCCACGGTGAGATGCGGCAGCAGGTGAAATGCCTGAAATACGAAGCCGATGCGGTCGCGGCGCAGTCGCGTGCGCCCGGCATCATCCAGCGCCGTCAGGTCCACGCCGTCCAGTTTCACGCCGCCCGCGTCGGGAACATCCAGTCCGGCGATCAGGTTGAGCAGGGTGGATTTGCCGACACCCGACTCGCCGACGATGGCGACGTATTCGCCGCGCGCGACGTCCATCCCGATGTTGTCCAGCACGACGCGCGGCCTTGTGCCGCCGTACGATTTGGTCAAGCCGCGGATTGCGAGCATGCTCTTACTCTAAGCGGTCCTGGCGCCGGCGCGCCGTTATCCCGTCAGCCGCGTGGGTATCCAGACTTCCGAGTGCAGCGTGCGGTGAACCGGGCATTTGTTGGCGATTTCGAGCAGGTGAAGCAGTGCGCGAACAACGCGAAAGCAACGGGCTTTCCGGACGGGGAATCGAGACGGGCCGCGAACGGGGTGCCGAGCGAGCCGGTGAAACGGATCATGCTCCGGGTGTCGTCTCATGGAGTCCTCCGATGACCGCCGACGATGGTAGCACGCGAGACCTGCCGCATCCGGCGGGAACCATCCCCGATCTTCAAGACTCTCATGGACGGATGATATGATTTGCGCGGTACCGGCTCAGCACGTTTATAACAATCGGGTCAGAGGAGATTCATGAAGTGCTTCATGCTTGAAACCATCCTTGTACTGTTCGCCGCCACAGGTCTTGGGCTTGTCGCCACCGAGGCCACGGCTCAGGCCTATCCGTCGCGCCCGGTACGACTGATCATCCCGTTCTCCGCCGGTGGTGCAGCCGACGTTCCCGGGCGCATCCTGACGCAGCGTCTGTCCGAGACGCTGGGGCAACAGGTCGTCATCGAAAACCGGCCGGGCGCGGGTTCCACCATCGGCGCAGAAGCCGCGGCGAAGGCGCCGCCCGACGGCTACACGCTGTTCATGATCAGCAACACGCATTTCGTGAGCGCCGCGCTCCACAAGAAGCTGGCTTACGACGCCCTGAACGATTACACGCCGGTGAGCCAGATCACGAGCGCGCCCAACGTCCTGGTCGTGCACCCGTCGCTGCCGGCGAAAAACATCAAGGAGCTCGTTGCGCTGGCGAAGGCGAAACCCGGGCAGATCGATTACGCCTCCTCGGGCAACGGCAGCACGCAGCACCTGACGGGCGCGCTGTTCTGCTCGATGGCAGGCATACGCATGACCCATATTCCCTACCGCGGCAGCGGCCCCGTCACCGCCGATCTGCTTGGCGGCCAGGTCCAGGTTGCGTTTCCGGGCATCGCCGGCATGCTGCCGCACATCAGGACCGGCAGGCTGCGGGCGCTCGGCGTGACCAGCACCCAGCGCTCGCCCGAGCTGCCCAACGTGCCGACGATCGCGGAGGCGGGCGTGAAGGGGTACGAGATGGTGGCCTGGTTCGGGATCTCCGGGCCGAAGGCGCTGCCGCGCGATATCCAGATGAAGCTGCACGGCGATCTGCTGCGCGTGCTCAAGACTCCCGAAATGCAGAAAAGCCTGATCGCCGTGGGCCAGGAGCCCGCGTGGCAGGATACGCCCGAGCGCTTCTACGAATTCCTGAAGGTGGAGTCCGCCAAGTGGGCGAAGGTGGTGAGGGACAGCGGCGCGCAGCTGGAGTAAAGCCGGGTGATGACTGATGGAACCCGGATCGACCCACGAACCACGCTGTTACGGCCTGCGGTGATTGCGTGTTCACAAGTCCAGAGGAGGAAGGTAAACATGAGTAATGTGAAAACGAGAACGGCAGCAGGAATCGTCGTAGCGACGGCACTGTTTGCTGCTGCGCCAGTGATGTCCGCGCAAGGCTATCCCGCGCGGCCGGTGCGCCTGATCGTGCCTTATTCCGCCGGCGGCGCGACCGATATCGTTGCGCGTATCATGGCGCAGAAACTGCCGGAGTTCCTGGGCCAGCAGGTCGTGATCGACAATCGTCCAGGCGCCGGCGGCCTCATCGGCACGGACACGGTCGCCAAGGCATCCCCGGACGGCTACACGCTGCTCACGACGTCCACGCCTCACGTCATCCTCCCGCACCTGCACAAGAAGATACCGTTCGACGCATTGAAGGATTTCGCGCCAATCATGCAGTTCGGGGACCAGCCGTATGCGCTCACCATCCATCCCTCGCTCGGCGTGACCACGGTCAAGGAGCTGATCGCGCTGGCGCAGAAGCAGCCGGGGAAGATCAACTACGCGTCATCCGGCAACGGCGGTGCGCAGCACATGTTCGCCGCGCTGTTCGTTTCCATGGCGAAGATCAACATGGTGCACATCCCCTACAAGGGCAGCGGCCCGGCGCGGGCGGATCTTCTCGGCGGGCAGGTCAAGGTCGGGTGCCTCGGGATCGCGAGCGTGCTCGGCAACCACAAGTCGGGACAGGTACGCATCCTGGCGGTGACCAGCGCCAAGCGTTCCCACGAGATTCCAGACATTCCCAGCATCGCCGAGACCATTCCGGGCTACGATGCGTCGCTGTGGCAGGGGCTGTCCGCGCCGCGCTCGACGCCGCGGACGGTCATCGAGCGCGTTCAACGCGACGTTTTGAAGGCGCTCGAGTCGCCTGATGTCAAGGCGGCATTTGAACGGTCGGGGACCTACGTGGTCGCCACGAATCCGAAAGCTTTCGGCGACCTGCTGAGAGTTGAGCTCGACAAGTGGGGCAAGGTGGCGCGCGAGATCAACTTGCAGGTTGATTAGCTACGAGCAAAAGCGTGATAAGTGACGAGTGATAAGTGATAAGGTTCCCGCGCAGCGGTGTTCAAAACCTCCTATCACCTATCACCTATCACCTATCACCTATCACTGGCGCTCTGTGCGCCGATCTTGAAGCTGGCCTTGTCCTGCTCGTCGAGTTGGGCCATCAGCCCGGTCTCCCACGCCAGGTATTGCTTCATCGCCTCGCGGTTGCCGGCGTGGCGGTCGTGGACGAAAAAGAGATAGTCGATGCATTCGGCATCCGGCGGCACGCTGGGGGATGCTGCGGTCGTGTAACCCGCTTTCGTCCACGCGGCGAGCCCCCCATCGAGCAGCTTCACGTCCCTGATTCCGGCCTCGATGAGGTCGACCGCGGCGAGCCGCGCGGCGTCGGTGTCGTCGGAAGCGAGGATGACGGGCGTTTTTACGCCGCGCGCGTCGGCGGCAAGGCGCGGGCGGATGCTCCAGCGGCTGCCGGGGACATGCGCTTTCCGGAAGTTCATGCTGCTGCCCAGGTCGAAGACGGTGCAATGGCCCGCATCAAGCGCTGGTTTCAGTTCGACAGCCGGGATTTTCGCGAGATCGGGCAGGGCGGGCTTGGCTGCGGGCATGCCCTTGAGCCCGGATTTAACGCCGCCCTCCAGCACCCAGGCATCGCAGCCGAGCTGTTTCAGCCAGCTCGCTACTACCGGCGCGCGGACATGCTCGCCGCCGTCGATCACCACGATGCGCGCGTTGCGCACGCCGACCCATTGATCGGTCGCCTGGATCAGTTGGCCGCCGGGGGCGTGCGCGGCGCCCGGTATCGAGCCCGCAGCGAACTCCTCCGGCGTGCGCACGTCGCACAGGTACGTGGTGCGATCCGTTTCCTTCAGCCACGCTTCGACCTGGCGGGCTGCCGCGGTTTGAATCGCGTAGCGTTCCATCAGCTTGCCGGCCGAAGCCTTGAGCGCCGGCAAGGATGATTCATCGATCTTGTCCGGATACTTGCGCTTCGAGCCGTGCTCGAGCGGCAGGTCGGACAGATACCAGCCCTGCGTGCCGTTCTCCAGGGCGTAGACCGGGTTCGTCACGCCGAAGTTGATGAGGGTCTGCGCGCCGAGGATGGAGCGGGTGCGGCCGGCGCAGTTCACGATGATCTTGGTGCCGGGGTTCTTCACCATGCTCGCCACGCGGTAGGGCAGCTCCGCGTTGGGGCAGCAGGTCGAGCCGGGGATGGTCATCTTCCGGTGCTCGTTCAGGGGACGGCCATCGAACAGCACGAAGTCCTCGCCTGATTCCTTCATGCGCACGAGATCCCGTGCGGTGATGCGCGGCGTGCCGTACTCGTGCTCGACCAGCTCGCCGAAGAGCTTGCTCGCAACGTTGACGCCCTTGAACAGTGCGTAACCCGCCGCGCGCCAAGCCTTGATGCCGCCGTCGAGGACGGACAGGTCTGAATAGCCGTTGGAAGCAAGGCGCCTTGCCGCAAGTCGCGCGACACCAAGTTCGCCATCGTCGCACAAGACGATGCAGGCCGATTTGCGCGGCACCAGCGCAACCAGGTCCAGCTCGAGACGGCTGTAGGGTAGCGGGGTGGCGAACAGCAGGTGAGATTCACCGAACTGCCCGGCCTCGCGCACGTCGAGCAGCGCGATTTCGCCGCCGTCGTGCAGCATGGCCTTCAACTCTCGGGCGTCGACGGTCTTCATCGCATGCGGTCGTTGATGGGTTTGCTCAGCCTGGGTGATGAAAAGTTTGCAGTTTGCAGTGGGCAGTTTGCAGTGACTGCCAACTGACGGCTGGCAACTTATCTAGGGCTTGTGGGGCTCGCGCTTGGCCGGATTTCCGCCGAGCAGGGCAGCGGTCGGGCGTGCGGGTCCCCTGCGAGTGGACGGCCCGGGTTCCGGGCGTGCCGGCTGGTCCGATGAAGCAGGTTCGTACGGTTTGGTGTAGTCGAATCCCGGCTGCGCGGGCCGTGGTGACGCGGCGGGTTGCGGCTTGGGGACGTGGCGCTCGCCACCCCGTTCGTGTCTGTGGCGTTCCCCGCTGCGTTCGTGCCTCACCTCGCGCGGGCGGTGCGCAGGCCGGTCGTCAGCCGGGATGTCCGGCGTGGACGCCCGCGGCAAATTGCGCTTGAGCATCTTCTCGATGTCTTCCAGGAATTTCATTTCTTCCGGGGCGACCAGGGAGATTGCCTCGCCGGGCAGCCCGGCGCGGCCGGTGCGCCCGATGCGGTGCACGTAATCTTCCGGGGTGTGGGGCAGTTCGTAGTTGATCACGAACGGCAGCTCCTCGATATCGAGGCCGCGCGCCGCGATGTCCGTCGCGACGAGCACCGGAACCTTGCCCTGCTTGAAGTCTTCCAGCGCCTGCATGCGCTCGGCCTGGGTGCGGTCGCTGTGGATCTCCTTCGTGACGACGCCGTCCTGCTGCAGCTGGCGGGCGAGGCGGTTCGCATCGCGCTTCATCCGCACGAAGACCAGCACCTGCCGCATGTCGCGAGAACGGATGAGGCGGACGAGCAGCGAGCGCTTCTTCAACAGCGGCACCAGATGGATCTGGTGCGTGACGAGATCGGGTGGTGCGTTGCGCGGCGCCACCTCTATCGTCACCGGGGAGCGCAGCAGCTCCTTCGCTAGCCTGCGCACCTCATCCGGGAAGGTCGCGGAGAACAGCAAGTTCTGGCGTTGCGCGGGCAGCACGGAGAGGATGCGCTTGATGTCGGGAATGAAGCCCATGTCGAGCATGCGGTCGGCCTCATCGAGCACCAGGATTTCCACGCGCGACAGGTTGACGCTTTTCTGGTGCAGGTGATCGAGCAGGCGGCCGGGCGTCGCGACGAGGATTTCCACGCCGCCGTGCAGGACCTTCATCTGGGGGCCTATGTCCACGCCGCCGAACACCACCGTCGTGCGCAGGGGGAGATACTTGCCGTAGTTGCGCACACTTTCCTCGATCTGGGCCGCAAGCTCGCGCGTAGGCGTGAGGATCAGGGCGCGGGTTGGATGCCGGGCGGGCGAGAGGCTTGTGTTGGCCTGCGGCGCGAACAGCTGGAGGATGGGTAGCGCGAAGCCCGCCGTCTTGCCGGTCCCGGTCTGGGCTGCGCCCATGACGTCGCGCCGTTGCAGGACGAGGGGGATCGCCTTGGCCTGGATCGGCGTCGGCTCCAGGTAGCCCTGATCGGCGACCGCGCGCGTGAGCTCGGGAATCAGGCCCAGGGCGGAAAAGGACGGCTTGGCGTCGCCGGATGCGTCCGGCTGCGGGGAGGCGGGGACGTCTTGAACCAATGTCACAGTGGCCGGCTACGGACTTGCGGGCAGCATGAATGGTTATTCACGGGGCAGAATTATACCTTGCTGCGATGCGGCGCACTACGATCGTCCTGGACGGTTATCCGTGCCCTGCGGGTGGCCGTAAACCCCTAAAACTGCCACAAATTCAAAAATCTGGTAAATTTCCCCTTGAACAATAGTCCAGCGCCATGGAACGATCGAAAGCATGAACATCGTCATCGAACAACAAGCCGTGCTGCGCGGCGGCTACCCGCTCATCCTGACGCTCGACACGCACGGCGTGCCGCACCGCTGGATCAGCTGGCAGCACGCCTGCTACTACTATGCCAAGGACCAGGTCGCCTGGACGACGGGCGCCCACGCCTTCACCGTCTACGGCGGGATGAACCGGATCACCTGCGCGCGCTCCAGCATCACGGCCTCCACCATCATCGCCATCAAGGGCAAGGCGATGGCGCTGAAGGCTTTCGGCCAGGTGCCGCCGTTGAACAACCGCGAGCTGTTCCACCGCGATCGCCAGGTCTGCGCCTACTGCGCCGATATGTTTCCGATCTCGCGGTTGACGCGCGATCACGTGACGCCGTTCTCGCGCGGCGGCAAGGACAGCTGGATGAACACGGTGACGGCCTGCCGCGCCTGCAACGAGCGCAAGGGCAACTGCAAGCCGGAGCAGGCCGGGATGGAGCTGGTCTACCTGCCGTACGTGCCGAACCGCGCCGAATACCTGATTCTCACCAACCGCCGCATTCTCGCCGACCAGATGGAATTCCTGGCGCAGCATGTCCCGGCCCAAAGCCGCCTGCGCCGTGCCACCGCATAAAGCCGGCGCGCACGCGCGGTTTTAAGCGCGCGTGAGTTACGCGGCCGGAAAATCCCTGGATTCGCTCTGACCGCGCCTCTTCTGATACGATACTTCAAGTAAGATTCTTATCCATATGATTATTTGATGTTTATTCAATGAAAATGGACCTCCATAGTCATTCCACCTATTCCGACGGGTTGTTGCAGCCGGAAGCACTGGTGGCGCGCGCAGGCTGGCGCGGCGTGGAAGTCCTGGCCCTGACCGATCACGACGAGGCGGGTGGGCTGGCTGAAGCGCGCGCGCATGCTGCGCAGCTGGGCATTACCTTCATCAACGGCGTGGAAATCTCGGTCACCTGGGGCGGACACACCGTCCATGTGGTCGGCCTGCACGTCGATCCGCATCATCCCGGTCTCGCGGGCGGTTTGGCTGGCCTGCGGGAAGGGCGTGGCCGTCGTGCCGAAACCATCGCCGCCGAACTGGAAAAGGCCGGCGTCGAGGGCGGTCTTGCCGGGGCCCGCTCTTATGCGACCAATCCCGAGCTGGTCGGACGCACTCACTTTGCGCGTTTCATGGTCGAGCGCGGCCATGCACGCGACGTGCATGGCGTGTTCAAGAAATACCTCGCATCCGGCAAGCTGGGATACGTGCCGCACCAGTGGGCCGGCCTGGGTGAAGCGGTCGGCTGGATACGCGCGAGCGGCGGCATGGCGGTACTGGCGCACCCTGGCCGTTACCCGTTCAACGACGCGCAACGCGATGCGTTATTCAACGGCTTCAAGGACGCGGGCGGAGCCGGTGTCGAAGTCGTGACCGGCAGCCATACGGCCGATCAATTCGGTCTCTATGCCCGCTACGCAAACCGCTACGGATTACTGGCTTCAGCGGGTTCCGACTTTCACGGGCCAGGGGAGAGCCGCCGCGATCTTGGCGATCTGCCCGAGCTGCCCTCGGGCTGCATCCCGATCTGGTCCAGCTGGTAGTTCAACGTTCAAAGTTCCGAGTTCAATGATCGAAACTTCGTATTCGACATTCGTCCAACCTTGAACCTTGAACCCGGAACCAGCAATCCGCTGTTGTGTCGCAATTTTTCTCCATCCATCCTGACAATCCCCAGCCGCGCCTCATCCGGCGCGCGGTCGAAATCGTGCGCGCGGGAGGGGTCATCGTTTATCCAACCGACTCCTGTTACGCGCTCGGCTGCCATCTCGGGGACAAGGCGGCGATGGAGCGCATGCGCGCCATCCGCCAGGTGGACGAGCGCCATCATTTCGCGCTGGTCTGCCGCGATCTTGCCGAGATCGCGGTCTACGCCAGGGTAGATAACCGGCAGTTCCGGCTGCTGAAGAGCGCTACGCCCGGGAGCTACACGTTCATCCTGAAGGCGACCCGTGAGTTGCCGAAACGGCTGCTGCACCCGAGCCGCAGGACGATCGGGTTGCGCGTGCCGGACCATCGCGTGGTGCAGGCTTTGCTGGCCGAGCTGGGCGAGCCGCTGCTGAGCTCGACCCTGATGCTGGCCGGGGACGATCAGCCTCTCAATGACGCGCAGGAGATTCGCGACCGACTGGAGCACCAGGTGGATCTCGTGCTCGACTGTGGTCCGTGTGGAATAACGCCGACGACGGTCGTGGACCTCACCGGGGAAGTCCCGGTGATCACCCGCGAGGGCAAGGGCAGCATTGCGCGGTTCGGGCTGCGGGCGTGAACGGGCCGTACCCGGGACGCAGGACGTAACCTGTTAGAATCACGCAATAATGTTCGTCAACCGCGTACTTTCAGGCATGCGCCCGACCGGGGCGCTGCACCTCGGCCATTATCACGGGGTGCTCAAGAACTGGATCCGGTTGCAGCACGAGTACGAGTGCCTGTACTTCGTCGCCGACTGGCACGCGCTCACCACCCACTACGACACGCCCGATGTGATCGAGCAGCACGTGTGGGACATGGTGATCGACTGGCTCGCCTCCGGCATCGACCCGGCGCAGGCGACGCTGTTCATCCAGTCGCGGGTGCCGGAGCACGCCGAGCTCCACCTCCTGCTGTCCATGGTGACGCCGCTCGGGTGGCTCGAGCGGGTCCCGACCTACAAGGATCAGCAGGAAAAGCTCGCCGACAAGGATTTGTCCACCTACGGGTTCCTCGGCTACCCCCTGCTGCAGAGCGCGGATATCCTGATCTACCGCGCCAACCAGGTGCCGGTGGGCGAGGACCAGGTCCCGCACGTCGAGTTCACGCGCGAGATTGCGCGCCGTTTCAATCATGTGTTCGGGCGGGAGGAGGGCTTCGAGCAGAAGGCCGAGGCCGCGATCAAGAAGCTCGGCGCCAAGCGCGCCCGGCTCTACCGCCAGCTGCGCACCAAGTTCCTGGAAAAAGGCGATGCGGAGGCGCTCGCCGCTGCGCGCGCGCTGGTGGAGGAAGCCCAGAACCTGCCCATGGGCGACCGCGAACGGCTGTTCGGCTACATCGAGGGCGGGGGTAAAATGGTGCTGGTCGAGCCGCAGGCGCTGCTGACCGAGGCCTCGAAGATGCCGGGCCTGGACGGGCAGAAGATGTCGAAGTCCTATGACAACACCATCGGTCTGCGCGAAGACGCCGAGAGCATCACCAAGAAGATCCGGACCATGCCGACTGACCCGGCCCGCGTGAAGCGTTCCGATCCGGGCAATCCCGATAAGTGTCCGGTCTGGCAGTTCCACCTGGTGTATTCGGACGACAAGCGCAAGGAGTGGGTGCAGCAGGGCTGCCGCAGTGCCGGCATCGGATGCCTGGAGTGCAAGCAGCCGGTCATCGACGCAGTAATCGAAGAACAAAAGCCGATGCGGGAGCGGGCCGAGAAGTATCTGGAGGACCCGACGTTGGTGCGCAGCATCGTCGCGGACGGCTGCGAGAAAGCGCGCAAGCTGGCGCAGGAGACGCTGCGCGAAGTGAAGCAGGTCATGGGGCTCGACTACAGTTAAGCGCGGACCCTATCGGGGCCGCCTTAACTGCGCGCGTTCGAACGGACGGTCCAGGACACGGAAGCCACAGCCCCGAATCCCTTATCGCCGTTCAACGCGCGCCCGCCGGGATAGGTTTGGCGCCCGAATAGCTGTAGAATACGCAGATGCCTCCGTCGCTATTGCAGGGCGGTGGCCGCGAGGCCGCTGAACTGCGTGAACTGACCGGCAGATTTTCTCCGCCGGCAGGCAACTTCCCCCTAAATTTCCCGCAAGCCCCGGCAAACGTGCGTCCAGCATGGCAAAGCGGCCGTCATGACTGAGCCCGTCGCAGCCGGCCCGATCGCCAGGGTCTATGGCCAACCGGTGCACGAGGTCCCGCACGACCTCTACATACCGCCCGATGCGCTGGAAGTGTTCCTGGAGCAGTTCGAGGGGCCGCTCGACCTGCTGCTCTATCTCATCCGCAAGGAAAACATCAACGTCCTCGATATCCCGATGGCGCGGCTCACCGCGCAGTACCTGGAGTACGTCGAGATGATGCGCACCCGCTCGCTCGAGCTGGCGGCGGAGTACCTGCTGATGGCGGCGATGCTGATCGAGATCAAGTCGCGCATGCTGCTGCCGCGGCCGGCGCTGGGCGAGCTCGAGGAGGATCCGCGGGCGGAACTGGCGCGGCGCCTGATGGAATACGAGCAGATGAAGCTCGCGGCCCTGCGCCTGAACGAGTTGCCGCAGGCCGGGCGCGATTTCTCGCTGGTGCAGGTGCTGTTCGAGGAGACGGTTGCCGAGCGCCTGCCGGAAGTGAATACCGAGGATCTGCGGGTGGCCTGGCTCGCCCTGCTCACGCGCGCGGCGGTTCACCGCCATCACCGCATCACGCGCGAGCAGCTCTCGGTGCGCGATCACATGACGCGCATCCTGCGCCGCCTGCAGGAGGCGCGCTATGTCGAGTTCCTGGAGCTGTTCGACCCGGCGCAGGGAATCGCCATGCTGGTGGTGACTTTCCTCGCGATACTCGAGCTGGCGCGCGAGAGCCTGATCGAGGTCAGCCAGCAGGCAGCCTACGCCCCGATCTACGTGAAACTGAAGGCCGGACATCTCGCGGCCGTGGAGTGACGGAAATCATCATGGATACGACCTCTCTCGACCTGGAACACATGAAAAAGGTGCTGGAAACCGCGCTGCTGGTGACCCAGGAGCCGCTCCCGCTCTCGGAACTCAAGAAGCTCTTCGACGAGGAGCTGTCCAGCGACATGTTGCGCCGCGTGCTCGACGAGCTGCGCCAGGACTGGCAGGGCAGGGGCATCGAGCTTGCGCAGGTGGCTTCCGGCTGGCGCTTCCGGGCGCGGCCCGAGTACCAGCCATTCCTCGATCGCTTGAATCCCCAGAAGCCGCCGCGCTACTCGCGCGCGGTGCTGGAGACGCTCGCCATCATCGCCTACCGGCAGCCGGTGACGCGCGGCGACATCGAGGAGATTCGTGGCGTCGTGGTTTCCGCCAATATCATCCGGGCGCTGGAAGCGCGCGGATGGGTCGAGGTCGTGGGACACAAGGAAGTGCCCGGCCGTCCCGAGCTGCTGGCAACCACCAAGGCGTTCCTGGACGATCTCAACGTGAGCTCGCTCGAACAGCTGCCGCCGCTGGATGACCTTGGCTCGCTGGTGGAGCGGGTTAACGTGCCGCAGGCGCCGGTTGCCGAGGAACCGGGACCCGAGATGGTCGAGGAGCCGCGCCGGGCTGCCGCCTGAAGCTACATATGAGGGGATACTCCCCTCATGCTCCCCTATATCAGGGGCTGTTCCGGTTACCCTGAAACAGCCTCTAAGCCTGCGCGGGATCAAGCCGGATCAGGAACCGGCGGGCTCGAGGCGTGCGAGCATGCCGTTCGACTCGTCGGTGAGCAGGTACAGGTAGCCGTCCGGCCCGCTGCGCACGTCGCGGATGCGGCCGAGCGTGTTCTTGAGCATCCGTTCCTCCCTCACCACTTTTTCGCCATCGAGCTTCAACCGGACCAGCATCTGGTCGCGCAGGGTCCCGACGAAGAGGTCGCCGCGCCAGGCGGGAAACTTGTCCCCCGTGTAGAACGCCATGCCGGAAGGCGCGATGGAAGGCACCCAGAAGTGGAGCGGCTGCGCCATGCCGGGCTGGTGCGTGCCTTCGCCGATCCGGGTGCCGATGCCATAGTTGACGCCGTAGGTGATGACCGGCCAGCCATAGTTGGTCCCGGAGCGGATCACGTTGAACTCGTCGCCACCCTGCGGCCCGTGCTCGTGGGTCCACAACAGGCCGGTCTGGGGATGGAGCGCCGCGCCCTGCATGTTGCGATTGCCCAGCGTGTACTTTTCCGGTCTCCACCCCGGCTTACCGGCGAAGGGGTTGTCCCTCGGCACCCGCCCGTCGTCGTGCAGACGGATCACCGATCCCGCGTGATCGTCGGGCTTTTGCGCGCGGTCCTGTTCGCCCCGGTCGCCGAGCGTGATGTAGAGGTATCCCTCCCGGTCGAAGACCAGCCTGGAACCGAAGTGGCGGCCGGTGCTGCCCCTGGGTTGCTGGCGGAAAATCACCTGGACATCCTCGAGACGGTTGCCGGTCAGCTTGCCACGGGCAACCTCGGTGCCCACGCCACCTTCGCCACGCGCGGAGTAGGAAAGGTAGACAAGGCTGTTTTCGGCGTAGCGGGGATGCAAGGCAACATCGAGCAATCCGCCCTGGCCGTGGGCCGCGATCGGGGGCAGGCCGGACACGGCCTGGGCTTCGAGCTTGCGGTCCTTGCCGATGACCCGGAGACGCCCGGCCCGTTCCGTGACCAGCATCCGGCCGTCGGGCAGGAAGGCGAGCCCCCAGGGATGCTCCAGTCCCTCGACGATCTTCACCACGCGGACCGCGTGTTCCTGCGTCTTCACGGTCTGGGCCGGCGCGGATGCTGTAACCGCCGCGAGGAGCAGCGCCAGGGTCAATTGCACCTTGCGCGCGATCTGCAAGGGCTGCACGGACAATTTCAGCATGGTGTAACGCCTATCGTTTCAGCAACGGGCTGCCGTAAAGACCGGTCGGCTTGATGAGCAGTATGAGCAGCATGATGGCAAACGGCGCCATTTGCGCCAGGGGGGCGTAGATGAGCGATCCCAGGGAGACCACCTGGCCCACGATGAATGCGGATACCAGCGTGCCCTTGATGCTGCCCAGGCCGCCGATGATGACCACCATGAAGACGAATGCCAGCACCTCGAGCCCCATGTGCGGATCCACCATGATGAGCGGAGCATGCAACGCCCCGGCCAGCCCGGACAGCGTTCCGGCGATGATGAAAGTGATGGTGAAAAGCCGTGACACGTTGATGCCCAGGCCTTCCACGTGCTCCACGTTCTCGATGCCGGCGCGGATCGCCTTGCCGGTGATGGTCCGGTTCAGGAACAGCCAGATGCCGGCGTAAACGAGAAACGCGATGCCGATGACCGCCAGGCGGTAGACGGGAACCTCCGTGCCGATAATGTTGATCTGGGCGAGCGTCGGAATCGGGACCGGGCGGGGGATCACGCCCCAGAAGAACTTGATGACCCCGATGCCGCCGATCAGGATCCCGAAGGACGTGATCATGCTGAACGTCAGCTCGCGTTCGTAGATGCGCCGGAAGATGAAGCGTTCCACGGCGAAGCTGACGACGCCGGCGACGATCGCGCCCCCCAGCAGGCCGAGCCACATGCTGCCGGTTGCCAGGCTCAGGGAATAGGTGATGTACGCGCCGACCGAATAATAGAGCAGCTGGTCGAGGCTGATAACGCGCATCAATCCAAAACAGAGGGATAGCCCGATCGCCATCAGGAAAAAGATGCTCCCGATGCTCAATCCGAAGATGACGCCGGAAATGAGAAGTTGCGCGTCCATCATCGGCCCATGGCTCCACCGTCATCCCCCCCTGCCTGGGGGGCCTTGCGGGAGAACAGCTTGGCCAGCCGGGGCTGCAGCGTACCCCAGATACCTTTTTCCCCGGCGAGCATGATGAATACCAGCAGGAAACCGATGAAAAGTTCCCAGTTGCCGATCAGCTTGCTGATCACGTCCTTCATGCCGGTGTAGGCGATGGCGCCCACCAGGGGCCCGTAGAGCGTGCCGGTGCCGCCGAGTATCGTGACCACCACCGGATCGGCGGCGCGCGCCGGGCTGGTGATTTCCGGGCTCACGAACCCGAGATAGACCGCGTACATCGCGCCGGCCAGCGCGGTGGTCGTGTTGGCGATGATGAACGCAAGGAGCCGGACGCTGTAATTGCTGTAGCCGAGGAATTCGAGCTTGTCCTCGTTGATCTTGGTGGCCAGGCAGCAGGCGCCGAAGATCGAGTCGTCGAGATACTTGTAGAACGCCCAGACGGCCACTGCGACCAGAAGAGCGAAGATGAAGAACTGGTCCGGGCTGGAGATGTCCAGCACCGGGGTGGAGGCTATGTTGGTCAGGAACCACAGCCCGTTGTCGCCCCGGGTGATATCCGCCAGGACTTTCTGCATGAGATAGAAAACGATCACCGCCAGCGCCAGGTTCACCAGCGCAAAATAATCGCTGCGCAGTCGAACGAACAGGGGGCCGACGATGCCGGACACCATCAGCCCGGACAACACGCCCAGCAGCAGGCCGATGTAGGGATTGGCGCCGAAGTAGAAGAGGTAAAACGCGGTTCCGTAGGCGCCGACCGCCAGGTACGCCGGCTGCCCGAAGGAAATGAATCCAACGCGCCCCAGGAGGAAGCTGCAGCCGATGGTGTAAATCGAGAAGATGAGGACTTCGTTGATGAAGGGCAGGGGCAGAAACAGCCTTGACAATGCCACCAGCGAAAACGCCAGCAGGATGCCCCACCACCATCGGAATGCTTTCACCATGCTGTTTCCCATCGGTGGCTAGAGGTAACGTTCACAGATATCCGCCCTGATGGATTCCCGCCCGGAAAGCTCGGCCACGATGCGCCCCTCTTTCAGGGCGTAGATCTTGCTGGATATCGCGCAAACCAGGGGCAGGTTTTGCTCCACGATCACCAGCGCCGTGTTCTTGCTCAATTCCCCGAACACCGTCTTCAGGTGCGTAACGATGCTGGGCGCCAGCCCCTCGGTGGGCTCGTCGATCAGCAGCACTTTCGGGCTGCCCAGCAGGGCTCTCCCGATCATCAGCATCTGGCGCTCGCCGCCGCTCAGGTAGCCGGCCTTGCGGTCCATGAGCTGCTTCAGTTTCGGGAAAAAGTCGGTGATCCGGTCCCAGTTGTAATCTTTCGTGGCGTAGCTGCCGAGCTCGAGGTTTTCCCGGACGGTGAGATCGGAAAACACCTTCTTGTCCTGAGGGACGTACTTGACGCCCATCTTCGCAATGTCGTAGGGCATCCGGCCCGCCAGGCTCGTGTGGCCGCAGGTGATCGACCCGGAAAGCGGTTTCAGGAATCCGGCAATGCTCTTCAACAGCGTGGTCTTGCCGGCGCCGTTGCGTCCCACGCATGCCACGACCTGCCCCGGGCCCACGCTGAGGTCGATATCGAACAAGACCCTGGATTCGCCGTACGAAGCGTTGAGCCCTCTGACCGTCAGCATGTCGCCGTTATGGACCGGGGCGGGGCTAGGTAGCGGCATGCCCGCTTTCCTCCGCGTCGGTGTCGATCTGCCAGTAGCTTCTTCGCACCTCGGGATGACGCAGGCATTCCTCGTACCCGCCGTCCGCGATGATCCGGCCTTCGTGCATGACGGTGAGCCGCTGCAGGAAGTCCTTTACGTGCGAAATCTTGTGTTCCACGATCAGTATCGTTTGCTTGCCGACGTGCCTGCCCAGCACATCCAAGATCCCCTTGATCTCGGATTCGGCCAGGCCCGCCAGCGGCTCGTCCAGCAGCAATACCTTGGGCTCGACCAGGACGGCCATGGCGATCTCCAGGCGCCTTTTTTCGCCGAGACTCAAGTGCTGCACCTGCCGGTCGGACACCTGCCGCAGATCGAAGGTGTGCAGGGCCGCAACGATCTTTTCATCGCCCCGGTGCCTCTTGCAGGTATTGAGAAAGAGATGCAGCAGGGACGATTTCCGGTGCGCCTTGAAAAAGGCGAGCACCAGGTTATCGACCACGCTGAGATTGTCGAACGTGGACGTGAGCTGAAAGGTGCGCGTCATCCCCAGGGCGACGCGTTCCTGCGGCGTCAAGCAGGTGATGTCGCGCCCCTGATAGAGTATGGTGCCTTCGTCGGGCACGAAATACCCCGTCAGAAGGTTGAAGAACGTGGTCTTGCCGGCCCCGTTCGATCCGATGATCCCGGCAACCTCGTTTTCGTGCAGCGTATAGCTGACGCGGTCAACGGCAACCAGCGCGCCGAAGCGCTTGGTCACGTTTTCGGCTTTGATGATTTCCGCGCGGGGATCGATGCTCACAGCCAGTTCTTGCGCAATGCTTCGGCCCGGTGAGTGAGTATCCTCACCGGGCTGGAGGCCCGGTGATACTGGTCGGCGGGTGCCGGGCTTAATACCCCAGCGACTTCAACGTCGGCATGATCGACTCGCCGCCCTGGGAGCCCATGACGTGAAACAGGTCCCACTCGTGCTTCTGCTCCTTGGGCCCTTTTCCTTTGACCAGGAAGGCGGCGTGCTTGTACACGGCGGCATGGTCCTCGCGCCACCGGGCCGGTCCTTTGACCGTGGTGAATTCCCCTTTGTTCGCCATCAGCGCCGCGGCCACTTTCTTCGGATCAAAGGTTTTCGCGGTCTCGAAGCCCCGGAACATTTCCGTGTAGGCCACGTAAGCGATCGTCGCATAGGCGTCGGGAGGCCGCTTGTATTTCGCCTGGTACAACTCCGTGAAGGCCTTCGCGCTGTTTGCCACTTCCTTGTCCGGGAAGCCGCTCAGGTCATAGTAGAAATAATGCATCGAATAGACGCCCTCCAGGGCCTCGGGGGGCACGCCTCGGGCGACCACGTTGGTGATAAAGGCGTTGAAGATCGTCATTTCCTTGCCGAGCCCGGTCTGGTGGACCTGTTTCAGGAGCGCCACGGCATCGGCCGCGAATTGGGCCGAGATGAACACGTCCGGCTTGGCCGCCCGCACTTTCTGCAGGATGGTCGTGTAATCGCTGGTTCCCAGCGACACCTCGTCATATCCGACGATCTCCGCGCCCAGTTCCTTGGCGGCCGCCGTGACGCCGTCCCGCATGTCCCAGCCCCAGCTGTCGGCGCGGGCGAGAAAGAAGACGCGCTTCTTGCCCAGCGTCTTGATCGCCGACTGGCCGGCCATGTAGCCAACCGTCCAGGGGCTGTATGCGGTGGCAAAGGTGGAGGGGGACAGCTTGCCCTTCTGGAAAGCCTCCTTGGCCATGACGCAAACGGGAAAATAGGATACCGGCTCCTTGTGAACAATGGCGTTGATGGCGTAGGCGAGCGGCGCCCAGGTTTGGCCCCCGACGCCATAGACGCCTTCCGCGACCATGTAGCGATAGCGCCGCACGCCGACGTCCTGCTTGGCTTCGTCATCGGCGATGACGGCTTCCACGGCGACCTTGCCCCAGGGCATGTTGAGGCCGCCCTTCTTGTTGACGACATCGATGGCCAGCAAGGCTCCATCCCTCTGGGTTTCGGCCACTGCCGCAAATGTCCCCGTGAGCGGCAGCAGGATGCCCACCTTGATCTTGTTGGGTTGAGTCTTGCCGGACTGGGCTACGGCGGCGCCTTGGCCAAGAACACCGGAAAGCGCGAAAATCGCGAGCAGGCTGAAAAGCTTTTTCATTTCTTGCTCCTCCTGATGATCAAGTGTGCCCGGCTGCGTAGTATGCAGTGCCGCGCGGAAGAATGCATGCCCTGTTCATATTGCTTATCCTGGGCTTCCGCCAGTTCCGCGGCACGATCAGCGCCTTCCTGCCCCGAGCGCTCTTTCAAGCGTGCCAACCGCTTGTCGCGCGCACCGGGCTTGAGCGGGATGGTTGCAGCCGTCGCATTTGTCAGTACGCACAAAGGTGGGTATCGGGTTTCTCCTTCAATGTTGAATGTTGAATGTTGAGTGTTTAGTGTTGAATTAAATATGCCGAATGTTCTTGCCGCAAATTAAAAACTCAACACTCAAAATTCAAAATTTTATTCAGCGGGCCGAGTGGCCGGCCAGTTTGACCTCGATCCTGTCTTCCGGTCTCAAGCCGCCGTAATATTCGCGCAGGATATCGAGCACCTCCGGGCGCGAGAACTCCGCGGGGACCGGGTCGCCTTCGGACAGCCACTTTCTCAGCTTGGTGCCGGAAACCAGCAACCGGTCCTTCTCGTCGTGCGGACAGGTGCGGGCGGAAGCCATTCCCCCGCAGCGGTAGCACCAGAACGTCCAGTCGATCTTCAGCGGCCGGGTTTCCAGGGCGTCCCGGGGAATCTCGTCGAAGATGTGATGCGCGTCGAACGGGCCGTAATAGCTGCCGACCCCCGCATGGTCGCGGCCCACGATCAGGTGTGAACAGCCATAGTTCTGGCGGAAGAGGGCATGGAGCAGGGCCTCGCGCGGTCCAGCGTAGCGCATATCGAGCGGGTAGCCGGACTGCACCACGGTGTTCTTTACGAAGTACTTGTCGATGAGCGCCGCAATTGCCCTCGTGCGTACTTCGGCCGGGATGTCGCCGGGCTTGAGATTGCCGAGCAGGGAGTGGACCAGCACCCCGTCGCATACCTCGATCGCGACTTTCACCAGATATTCGTGAGAGCGGTGCATCGGGTTGCGTGTCTGGAACGCGGCGACGGTCGACCAGCCTTGCGCTTCAAGCGCCGCGCGCGTCTGCGCGGGTGTCATGTATAAGCCGGCGTATCTTTCCGGAAAGCCGCCCTGAGACAGCACCTTCACCGGCCCGGCCAGATTGACCTCGCCCTGCTCCATGACCATCTTGACGCCGGGATGCTCCGGGTCCGTGGTTCGGAACACCGTTTTGCATTCGTGCGCCTTGTCGATGCCGTACTTCTCGCGCACGTTCAGGGTGGCGAGTATCTCTTCAGCGTCGAGATCAACCAGCGCGATCTCGGTGTTGAGCTTAATCTTATCCGCATTCTGCGTGCCGGCCGACATGGTGATGGGTATCGGCCAGAACAAGCCGGAAGCCGTCTTCATTTCGCCGCAGACGCGCTTCCAGTCGGCATGTGTCATGAAGCCGTCGAGCGGAGTGAATCCGCCGATGCCGAGCATGATGAGATCGCCTCTCTCGCGGGAACTGACGGCGACACGGGGCAGGGACTGCGCCCGCTTTCTTTCATCGGCGAGCGCGGCCCCCTCCAGCAGCAATGGCTGGAGTTTGTCTCCTCCGTGAGGATTGACTAGGCCAGGCACGATAGCAATCGGAAAGAAATGAGAGTTTTTGTTTAACGGCAAGAGGTTAGCATGCGGCCGGAGCCGCTGGATGTATTAATTTTATTGCCGGATAGGCGCCTTCGATTGCGCTAGGGTCCTGCAGTCTGAAAATAGCCTAACTCACGGGTTAGCATGAAAAAAGCGGTGTGCTATGATTCGGCGACTCAGCATTTTCCGCTACCAGAAGCGCCGGATAAAAATAACCCCTGTGGAGGACCCGGCAGCAGCGGTTTTTCGGGTTCCTGGAGGAGGGGTTTCTGCACAAGGCGTTCCTACAACGCAGGCCAGTATTGCTGCCGGGGTTGGCAGGATGGTTGTTGCTCGTCATTGCCATGTCTGCTGCCCACGGTAAAGATCCTTTCCACAGTAGGGATCCTTACGATACGGAACGCTACGTATCTCCTGCTCCTCATCTGAAGTGGGAGCCTTCCATCGCGCTGCCTGAAGTGAAGGAGCCGCAACGCGCCCGCCTGCCGGCTTCGGCGCAGCCAATGTCGCTGCCGCAGCTGACTGAAATGGCGCTGCAGAACAACCCCAAAACACGGCAGGCATGGTTTGCCGCGCGGGCGGCTGCGGCCGGCGTCGGAATAGAGCGGGCGGACGATTTGCCCTCCATCACGGGCTTTTATGGCGTCAATCGCTCCCAGTCGGTTTCCGCCACGACCGGCACGGAGGTTACGTGGCAGACGCGGTTCGGGCCGTCGATCAGTCTGAGTTACGTCCTTTTCGATTTTGGCGCCGGGGAAAGCCTGACCGAGGCCGCGGAATACCGCTCGCTGGCGGCCAGCCTGGCACAGAACCGCGTGCTTCAGGACGTCGTGTTCCAGGTCGAGCAGGCCTACTATGTGTTGATCGGCGTCGAGGCGCTGGTCCGCGTCAACGAATTGACGCTCAAGAACACGCAGACGGCCCACGATGCGGCACAAAGGCGCCGGGAATCGGGGCTTGCCACGGTAGCCGACGTCTATCGCACGGAGACGCAAGTAGCCCAGGCACAGTTGAACCTGACCCGGAGCCGCGGGGAGCTCGAGAAAGCCCGGGGCCAGCTCTCGATTGCGGTAGGGCTGCCGGTGAACGACGACTTGAAGGTGCAGAAATTGGCTGGTCTGCCGAAAGTGCGGGAGATCACGACGTCGCTGAGCAGCCTGCTGGATCGGGCGAAAGCGAATCGTCCGGACCTCGTGGCGGCGGAAGCGCAGGCGCGTTCCGCGCGCGCCACCGCCAAAGCGACTTCCAGGGCCGGCCTGCCTTCCGTCGAGATCTCGGCCTTGGGAGGGCACATCCTGTTCAACGATAACCGGCCCTCGGTCAACAATTACGCACTGGGCCTCAACGTGCGGGTACCGCTATTCACCGGGTTCCGGGATACCTATCGAGTGCGGCAAGCGGAGGCGCAAGCGGCTCAAGCCGAGGCGGCACGCGACGCCCTGTACCAGCAAACCGAGCTTGACGTATGGCAGTCCTATTACGACCTGCAGACCGCAGGGGACGCCATTGCCAGCACGGATTCGCAGGTGAAATCCGCCGAGCAGACTGCGCAGGCGACGCTCGCGCGGTACCAAGCGGGCTTTGGCAGCATACTCGATCTGACTACCGCGCAGCTCGACGAGTCGAATGCGCGCGTGCAGCAAATTCAATCGTATCTCAACTGGTTCACTGCGCTAGCACGGCTGAATTTCTCGATCGGCGTGAGTGATGTATTGACAGCAACGAGTGCAAAAAAATGAAACGTCTGACCATGCTGTTGGCTTTTGCGGCCATTGCTGCTGTCGTCCTGGGCGGCTATTGGTACTGGCAGAAGCCGACAAGCGCAGGTGCCGAGATGGCTGCCGGGAAACCGGGCAAGGGCGCAGGCAAGCGCGGTGGCGGCCCGGTATCTGTCACCACGGTAACTGCAAAACGGCAACCCATGCCGGTCGTCATCGACGCGGTCGGCACTGTGGAATCGGAGCATAGCGTGGCGATCCGTCCGCAGACGAACGGCGTGCTCGAAGCTGTTCTGTTCAAGGAAGGGGATCGTGTCAAGCAGGGGCAGGTGCTGTTTCGTATCGACTCCCGCCCGATGGTCGTGAGCGTGGAGCAGGCGCGAGCAGCGCTCGCCCGGGACCAGGCACAGCTCGCGCAAGCGCAGGCGCAGGACGCGCGGTTGAGGCCGCTGGCGGAGAAGGATTACATTACGCGCAACGAGTACGAAGTCGCGCTCACACAGAGCAAGTCTCTCCAGGCCACCGTCGAAGCCAACCGCGCGGCGCTGGAGCAAGCGAAATTGCAGCTGTCTTACGCTTCCATCTCATCGCCGATCAACGGCCGCACGGGAAGCCTGAGCGTCAAATCCGGCAATCTCGTCAGCGCCGGAACCGGCGGGTTGCCGCTCGTCGTGATCAACAGCACCCAGCCTATACTGGTGTCGCTGAGCGTACCTCAGCGCTATCTCAACGACGTGAGGCGCGCCTGGGGCGATAGCGACGTCAAGATCATGATCAGCCTCGATGCCAACAGCCCCACGGTCGCTGAAGGCTCGCTGATTTTCATAGACAATTCGGTCAATCAGCAAACCGGCACCATCGTGCTGAGGGCGCGCGTGAAAAACGAGAAGGAGCAACTGTGGCCGGGGCAGTTCGTTGCGGCGCGCATCGTTCTCAAAGTTGAACAGGATGCCCTCGTGTTGCCGGAATCCGCAGTGCAGCCGGGCCAGGATGGTTCTTTCGTCTATCTTGCGAAGGAGGGGCGGGCGCAGATCCAGAACGTGCAGGTGGACCGCCAGATTGATGAACTGGTGGTCATTTCCAAGGGTCTTAACGGCGGAGAGGAGATCATCAAGGACGTGCCGCCCGTGCTGGCGAACGGCTCTGCAATCGTGCTCCGGGGTGCTGAAGGTAAAGGGGGCAAAGGCAAGAGCGGCAAGGACAAGGAGTCCCAGGACAAGGACTCGTCGAGCAAAGAGCCGGCGGCCAAGGGCGCGCCGGGCAAGGAGACTAAGCCATGAACATATCCCGTATCTTCATCGAGCGGCCCGTTGCAACCAGCGTGCTGTTCGTATCGATATTGTTTTTCGGCTGGCTGGGATTCAATACGCTGCCGGTAAACGATCTCCCCAACGTCGACTTTCCCACGATCACGGTGACCGCCCGCCTGCCCGGGGCGAGCCCGGAGATCATGGCGAATACCGTCGCCCTGCCGCTGGAGCGGGAGTTCAGCCGCATCGCCGGCGTCGACGAGATGACTTCGTCATCCTCCAGCGGCAATACGCGCATTACGCTTACTTTCTCGTTGAAGCGTGACATCGACTCCGCCGCGCAGGACGTAGGGACGGCGATCTCGCAGGCCGCCCGGCGCCTCCCTCCCGACCTGCCGGAGCCGCCGGCACTGCGCAAGCTCAATCCCGGCGACAACGCGGTGCTGATCCTCGCGGTCACGTCGAAGCAGGTGCCGATGCAGAAGATCGACGAGTTCGCCGACACGCACATTGCGCAGCGCTTTTCCACCGTGAACGGAGTCGCGCAGGTGCAGGTATTTGGGTCGCAGAAATACGCCGTGCGCCTGTACGTCGATCCCAATGCGCTTGCCAAGCGCGGGCTGGGGCTCGACGCGGTGGTGAGCGCCATCCAGGGGGCAAACTCGAACCTGCCCTCGGGGTCGCTGCAGGGCAAGGCGCGCACCTACACGGTCAGGTCCGACGGGAAGCTCGGGCGCGCCGCCGACTTCGACCGGCTGGTCATCGCCTACAAGGACGGCATGCCGGTGCGCTTCTCCGACATCGGCCGTGCCAAGGATGGCGTCGAAAACGAAAAGATCCGGAGCTGGCACAACGGAGAGCGATCGCTGTTCCTTGCCATCTACCGGCAGCCGGGCTCGAATACGGTGGAAGTAGTGACCAAGCTGCGCGAGATGCTGCCCGAGATCCAGCGTGACATGCCTCCAGGCGCCACGCTCAGCGTCCTGATCGACCGTTCGGAGTTCATTCGCGACTCCATCCACGAGGTCAACTTCACGCTGGTGCTGTCGATCCTGCTGGTGATCGGCGTGATCCTGGTGTTTCTGCGCAACATACGCGCCACCCTGGTCACTGCGCTTATCCTGCCCGTGTCGGTGCTGGGCACCTTCGCCGTCATGAGCCTGCTCGGCTATAGCCTTAACAACCTGTCGCTGATGGCGATCACGCTCGCGGTCGGATTCGTGGTCGACGACGCTATCGTCGTGCTGGAGAACATTACGCGCCATATGGAGATGGGCAAGGACCGCCTGACCGCGGCACTCGACGGGGCGAAGGAGATCGGTTTCACGGTCGTGACGATGACCGTCTCGCTCTCGGCGGTATTCCTGCCGATCCTCTTCATGGAGGGAATGGTCGGCCGGCTGTTCCAGGAGTTCGCGGTTACCGTCGGCATCGCCGTGCTGATATCGGGCGTGGTTTCTCTGACGATCACGCCCATGCTGTGCAGCCTGCTGTTGAAGCCGGATCACTCGCATGGGGTTGTGTTCAACTGGTCTGAGCGGATATTCAACGTGGCGCGGAATTTTTATGGCACCACGCTGCGCTGGACTTTGCAGCACGTCGGGACAGTGCTCATTGGCTCGGTTGTGGTTTTCCTCGCCATGTTCGTCTTGTACGGCATCGTATCCAAGGGATTTATTCCCCGGCAGGACACCGGTGTCATCAACGGCAACACGCGGGCGCGCGAAGGTATTACCTTCGATGAAATGATCCGCCACCAGCAGGCAATCGCCGACATCATCCAGAAAAATCCCAATGTCGAGGCGGTGATGTCGACCGCCGGGCAGGGGACCGGCGGGGTGGTAGGGGACAATGTCGGCCGCCTCATCATCCGGCTCAAGCCGATGGGCGAGCGTAAGGCCACTGCGGATGAGGTGATCCAGCAGATACGCCGCGACGCGTCCGGCCTCCAGGGGGTGCGTCTCTTCCTCTCCAACCCGCCGGCGATCCGCATCGGCGGCACGCTGTCGACGAGCGATTACGTGTTCACGTTGAAGGGCACCGAACTGAAGGACCTCTACGGTCCCGGGCAGGATTTGGAGGCTCGGCTGCGCACGCTGCCGCTCCTGCAGGACGTGGCGAGCAACCTCGAGTTGCGTAATCCCGAGATCCAGATCCGCATCCTGCGTGACCGCGCGTCCGCTTTGGGCATCACCTCGCAGCACGTGGAACAAGCGCTGTTCAATGCGTTTGGCGGCCGCCAGGTGAGCACGTTGTACGGCGCCTCAGACCAATACAATGTGATGCTGGAGCTCGACCGGCGCTACCAGGCAGACATCAACGCCATGGAATCTCTTTTTATCCAGAGTCCCGGCGGCGCGATGGTGCCGCTCAGCGCGGTGTCGGAAGTAAAGAGTGGTGTCGGGCCGATTTCCGTCGCTCACATGGGCCAGCTGCCGGCGGTAATGCTTTCCTTCAACCTGGCACCGGGGGTTTCGGTGGGTGACGCGGTCACGGCCGTCCAGGGCATCGCAGACGAAGCGCTGCCCGCGAGCGTCTCGAGCTCATTTGCCGGCAGCGCGAAGGCGTTCCAGGAAGCGTTTCGCACGCTGCCATTGCTGATGCTGGTCACGATCATCCTGATTTACATGATTCTCGCGATTCTCTACGAGCACTACGGGCATCCATTCACCATTCTTACGGCACTGCCGTTTGCCGGATTTGGCGCATTGGCGACCTTATTGCTCTTCCGCGAGGAGCTAAACATTTTCAGTTTCGTGGGCATCATCCTGCTGATCGGCCTGGTGAAGAAGAACGGCATCATGATGATCGACTTCGCGCTGCAGATGCAGCGGGAGCGCAACATGCCGCCACCTGAGGCCATCGTCGAGGCGTGCCTGGTCAGGTTCCGCCCCATCATGATGACAACCGGCGCGGCGATTTTTGCCACGTTGCCGATCGCGCTAGGTTATGGCGCGGGAGCGGAAACACGCAGACCGCTCGGTATTGCCGTCGTCGGCGGGCTGGTGTTCTCTCAGTTCCTTACCCTCTACGTTACCCCGGTGTTCTATGTAGCCATGGAGCGCTTGGTCGGCTTTTTCCGGCGTTACCGTGCGGTAGAGGCTGCCAGCCGTTAGCCGAATGGGGGGCAATCCCCCGCGGATGCGGCTATTCCCTCCGGTTTCTTGCCGGAGGGGCTTAGGTTATTGAAAATCCACTTTAAAAGGTTTGACTCGAAAGTCCGAAACCCGCTATAATTCCAAGTCTAACTGGCGCGGGGTGGAGCAGTCTGGCAGCTCGTCGGGCTCATAACCCGAAGGTCATAGGTTCAAATCCTATCCCCGCTACCAAATTTTGGTATTGCAGAAATTCTGCAGCAGCCGGTTAGAAGCTCTTTAACAATTTACAGCCGATAAGTGTGGGCACTTGGTGTTCGGGGGTCCGCGTGTTCGTACGCGGTATCTCAAGCAACATGAAGTGCTCGCACGACGTAACATACGTCAAGCGAGTTAATACTTTGCAGTGATTAAACTGAAGAGTTTGATCCTGG
>CAYYZZ010000006.1:0-29234 GCA_964476235.1 uncultured Streptomycetaceae bacterium
CGAAGTCGCGCACGAACTCCTCGCGCAGGTCCTCGATGAAGATCTGTTTCACGCCGAATTTGCGCGCCTTGGCGCGCGCGGGCGCAAGCTCCTCGCCCTGGCCGATGTCGGCGGTGAAGGTGATGACCTCGCAGTCGTAGGTGTCCTGCAGCCACTTCAGGATCACCGAGGTGTCGAGCCCGCCGGAGTAGGCGAGCACCACTTTCTTGATTCTGCTCATCGCTTGGTAGTGAATGGTTAACGTTTCAGCAACGCAAAAACAGTTTTGAGTGTTTAATGCTTAGTGTTGAATGAAAACGGTCGTGGACATTATCCTGCAACTCAACACTCAACATTCAAAATTCAACACTCGGTTATGTGGACCAGAGATCCCCCTGAGTCTTGATTCGTCCCAGGAGCAGGTACTCCATCAGGGCCTTTTGTACGTGCAATCGGTTTTCGGCTTCGTCCCAGACCACGCTCTGCGGGCCGTCGATGACCTTGGCCGCCACTTCCTCGCCGCGGTGCGCCGGCAGGCAGTGCATGAACAACGCATCCTTCTTCGCGGCCTTCAACATTTCCGCATCCACCCGCCAGGCCTCGAAGTCGCGCTTGCGCTTGGCGGACTCGGCCTCGTCGCCCATGCTGGTCCACACGTCGGTCGTGATGAGGTCGGCGCCCTTCGCCGCCTTCATCGGGTCCTCAAATTCCTCGTAGTGGTCGGTGCCGTAGAGGCCCGCCCGCTCGGGCTCCACCTCGTATCCGGGCGGGGTGGAAACGTGCACGTTGAAGTCGAACACCTCCGCCGCCTGCAGCCACGTGTTGCAGACGTTGTTCGAGTCCCCGATCCAGGCCACGGTCTTGCCGTGGATCGAGCCGCGGTGCTCGAGGTAGGTATAGATGTCGCCGAGGATCTGGCACGGGTGGTACTCGTTGGTGAGGCCGTTTACCACCGGCACCCGCGAGTGCTCGGAGAAGCGCTCGATGATCGCCTGCTCGAAAGTGCGGATCATGACGATGTCCACCATGCGGCTGATGACGCGCGCCACGTCCTCGATCGGCTCGCCGCGCCCCATCTGGGTGTCACGCGTCATCAGCGTGATCACCGTGCCGCCCAGCTGGTGCATGCCGGCTTCGAACGAGACCCGGGTGCGCGTGGAATGCTTCTCGAACACCATGGCGAGCGTGCGGTCGCGCAGCGGCTGGTACGGCACGTAGCGCTTGAACATGTCCTTGATCCAGCGCGTGCGGTCGAAGAGGTACTCGTACTCCTCGCGGGAGAAGTCCCTGAATTGAAGATAGTGCCGGACGGCCACGGGCGTTGCTCCGATGGGACGCTAGTGTCCTGAATCGCTAGTTCGTTGATAAATCCGTCATTTTGCCGACGCGCTAGTACGGCAAAAGTGTCGAAATTGGCGCCAGACGCGAAGCAATCCGGAGCCAGGTTGGACACCTGGCGAGGATTTGCGACAAATTATGGCGTCAATTGTCGGCATCTTTTGTTCAGCGAATTAGCGATTCAGGACGCTAAGCTCAGGCCGTCTGTGCGGCGGCCTGCGGCGCGCTCTGACGGTCGAGGAACTGGATGACCAGCGGAACCAGCGTTTCCAGCAGCAGCCCGGCTTCCTCCTGCCTGAAGACGAGCGGCGGCAGCAGCCGGATCACGTTGTCCATCGTGACGTTGACGAGGACCCCGCGCTCGAGCGCCTGCTGCACCAGCTCGCCGCAGGCGTATTCGAGCTCGATGCCGATCATCAACCCCTTGCCGCGGATTTCCTTGACACCCTTCAGGCCGCCGATGCTGCGCGCGAGCTCGTCCCGGATGAAGTCGCCGACCTTGACGGCGTTCTCCATCAACCGCTCTTCCTCGATGATGTCGAGCGTGGCGAGCGCGGCGGCACAGGCGAGCGGGTTGCCGCCGAAAGTCGAGCCGTGGTTGCCGGGCTTGAACAGCTGCGCGGCGACGCCGTTCGCGAGGCAGGCGCCGATCGGCAGGCCGTTGCCCAGCCCTTTGGCCAGGGGCATCACGTCGGGCGTGATGCCGGAATGCTGGAACGCGAACCACTTGCCGGTGCGACCCATGCCGCTCTGCACTTCGTCCAGCATGAGCAGCCAGCCATGCGCTTCGCAGATTTCGCGCAGCCCGCGGAGATAGTCGTCGTGGCAGACATTGACGCCGCCTTCGCCCTGCAGCAGTTCGACCAGCACCGCCACTACGTTGCGGTTGCTTTCCGCGACGCGTTTCACCGCGTCGAGGTCGTCGAATGGCACCCGCACAAAGCCGGCGAGCAGCGGCTCGAACCCGGCCTGCACCTTGCGGCTGCCGGTGGCGGAGAGGGTGGCGATGGTGCGGCCATGGAACGCCTTTTCCAGCACGACGATGGCCGGCGCCTCGATGTTCTTCTTGTGGCCGTAGAGCCGCGCGAGCTTGATCGCCGCCTCGTTGGCCTCGCAGCCGGAATTGCAGAAGAACACGTTGTCCATGCCCGAGATCGCGGCGAGCCGGTCGGCGAGCTTCTCCTGCAGCGTGATCTGGTAGAGGTTGGAGGTGTGGACGAGCTTGCCCACCTGCTCGCGCAGGGCAGCCACGTACTTGGGATGGCTGTGGCCGAGCCCGCACACCGCGACGCCGGCCATCGCGTCGAGGTAGCGCTTGCCGTTCGCGTCCCACAGCCACGAGCCTTCACCGCGCTCGAAAGCCACGGGCAGCCTGGCGTAGGTGTTCATCACGTGCGACATATCAGGCTCCCAGAACAAGCCCCCAACGGGCCCCAAAAGCAGACACGGCGGCCGGAAGCCGCCGTGCGGAGTGCTCATATTGTCATCCCATCAACCCGTTGAGCGCAAGAGGGAAATTCGCTTCTCCGTCATGCGGGCGTCATCGCGGTCGTATAGTAAGATTGCGCTCGCGCACAACCGTTTCCCGTCATGTTCGAAGGCTCACCCGAAATTATCATCCAGGGCGTCACCGAATCCGGCCAGCCGTTCCGTCCGAGCGACTGGGCGGAGCGGCTGTGCGGAATGATGTCGGTGTTCGGGGAGGACAGCCGCCTGTCCTACTCGCCGTACCTCAAGCCGATCATGGCGGGCGGCATCCGTTGCGTGGTGGTGGACCTCAGGCTCGAGGGGATCGATCCGGATGCGTTCCGGTTCCTGCTCGGGTTTGCCCGCGACAACGAGCTGAAGTTGCGTCCCGGGCGCAAGGACAAGCGCCCTGAGGAAGTCGCTGGTGGACCAGCGACTTCCTAAATGGAACTACTAACCGGGAACGGTGGAGATTCGAATGTTGCTGATTTAAGGCAGCCGACGCGCTAACGCTGGTTGCTTGCCACCGACCTTTCGGAGGCTGCAGGAGTTTGTCCGACCCTGATCGAACAAACTCCTAAGGAATTTGTCGGACCCGAATCCGACAAATTCCTAAGCCATCGCCTTGATGCGGGCCGCGAGGCGGCTCTTGTAACGTGACGCGGCGTTCTTGTGGATGATGTGCTTGTCGGCGATGGAATCGATCACGCTGGTGGCGCGCTGGAGCACGGTCCGCGCCGCTTTCTTGTCGCTCGCCTCGATCGCTTTCCTCACGTTTCGGATCGCGCTGCGCAGTTCCGAGCGCAGGGAGGCATTGTGCTGGCGGCGCTTCTCGGCCTGACGCGCGCGCTTCCGGGCTGATGCGATATTGGCCATGTGCGGTAAACTCCGGGACTGAATCGAAAATGAGTCGGAAAAAGGGCGCCATCTTACTGATGTTCTGGGGTTTTTGCAACGTGCGGGTTCAAGGTTCAAAGTTCAAGGTTCAAAGTTGACGGTTCGAAACCGAAACCGAATTTCGTGATGCTGAACCTGGAACCTGAAACCTGGAACCCGGAACCCGGAACCCGCGCGGATAAAGCCGGAGGCCGCGCGCCATGAATCTGCTCAAGGTCCTTGCGACGGTGAGCAGCATGACGCTCATCTCGCGCATCCTCGGCTTCGTCCGCGACCTCGTCATCGCCCGTGCCTTCGGCGCCGGCCTCGCGACCGACGCTTTCTTCGTCGCCTTCAAGCTGCCCAATTTTCTGCGGCGGCTGTTCGCGGAAGGCGCGTTCTCGCAGGCCTTCGTTCCCATCCTCGCCGAGTACAAGAACCGGCGCGGCGAGGGCGAGACCCGGCTGCTGGCGGACCATGTTTCCGCGCTGCTGGCCCTGGCACTCTTCATCGTGTCGCTGGTCGGCGTGCTGGCCGCGCCGGCGATCATCTATATCACCGCGCCGGGTTTTATCGCGGCGCCGGAAAAATTCGACCTCACCGTGGACTTGTTGCGCATCACGTTTCCGTACATCTTCTTCATCTCGTTGACCGCGCTCGCCGGCGGCATCCTCAACACCTACAGCCGCTTCTCGGTCCCGGCCATCACGCCGGCGCTGCTCAACCTGTCGTTCATCGGGTTCGCGCTGTGGGGCGCGCCGTACTTCGACCCGCCGGTGACAGCGCTCGCCTGGGCGGTGTTCGCCGGCGGCGTCGCGCAACTTGCGCTGCAGGTCCCGTTCCTCGCGCGCCTGGGGCTGCTACCGCGCTTCAGGCTCAACCTGCAAGACGAGGGCGTCTGGCGCATCCTGCGGCAGATGGTGCCTGCGGTGTTCGGCGTCTCGATCGGCCAGGTGAGCCTGGTGATCAACGTGATATTTGCTTCCTTCCTCGTCACCGGCAGCGTTTCCTGGCTCTACTATGCCGATCGCCTCATGGAATTCCCGGTCGGGCTGCTCGGGGTTGCGCTCGGCACGATACTGTTGCCGAGCCTCTCGAAGCACTATGCCGAGCGCTCGGCCCGGCAGTATTCGGAACTGCTCGACTGGGGGTTGCGATTGACGCTGTTGCTCGCCGCGCCGGCAGCAGTGGCGCTCGCCCTGCTTGCCGTTCCGCTGGTGACCACCCTGTTCCACTATGGCGCGTTTGGCGCCGAGGACGTTTTTGCGACGCGCCGCGCGGTGATCGCCTACAGCGTGGGCCTGATCGGGCTCGTCATGGTGAAGGTGCTCGCGCCCGGGTTTTATGCGCGCCAGGACATCCGCACGCCGGTCAGGATTGCGCTGGTGACGCTGGGGATCACCCAGCTCATGAATTTCGCCTTCATCTGGCATCTCAGGCATGCCGGGCTGGCGCTCGCGATCTCGCTCGGCGCCTGTTTCAACGCGGCGCTGCTGTTGCGGGGATTGCGCCGCCGGGAAATCTACGCGCCGCAGCCGGGCTGGCCGGTGTTCCTGCTGAAGCTTGCGGTCGCCGTCTATGTCATGGCCACGGTGCTGTGGCTGGCTTCAGGCGCCGACGCGTCCTGGCTGGCCATGCGTGCCGCGCCGCGCGCTGCCAACCTGACTTGGCTGGTGCTGCTGGGGGCGGCCAGCTACTTCGCGGCGCTGTGGCTGCTCGGCTTCAGGCTCGCCGATTTCTCGAGGAAAGCGGCCTGATAAGCGGGTGTGTCTTTGGCTACCGCTAGCTGTGATAGCATTCATGCCATCAATGAGTTAGGAGAATTTTCATGGACAGACGAGCATTTTTGAAGACGGGCACCCTCATTCCCGCCGCCGCGCTTACCGGCTTGCCGCGCGCGGTTGCAGCCACTACGGTCGGCCAATGGCGCGTGTTCGAGGTGACCACCCAGGCCGAGATTCTGAAGCCGGCCGGCGTGACGCGGGTGTGGCTGCCGGTGCCGCTCACGTCCGATACGTCCTACCAGAAGAGCCTCGGCAACAGCTGGAGCGCGGACGGCGGCAAAGCCAGCTACACGCAGGACGGAAAATACAGCATGGGTGTCGTCCAGGCTGAATTTGCCGAATCGGCGAAAAATCCCAAGCTGGTCCTGGTCAGCCGTTTTGCGACTCGGGATCACGCCGTGGATCTTTCCGTGCCTTCAGGGCGCGTGAAGGAGGACTCCGCGGTGCTCAGGCTGAACTTGCAGGCGACCGAGCTCATACCGACCGACGGCATCGTGCGCGAGACTGCGCGCGATATCACCAAGAGGGCGAAGACCGATGTCGAGAAGGCCCGCGCCATCTACGAGTGGGTGGTGGACAACACCTTCCGCGACCCGAAGGTGCGTGGCTGCGGCTGGGGCGACATCAAGACCATGCTCGAGACGCGCAATTTCGGCGGCAAGTGCGGTGACCTCAACGCCATGTTTGTCGGCCTGGCGCGCGCATCGGGCATACCCGCTCGAGATGTTTACGGCCTGCGCGTCGCGCGCTCGGCGCACGGCTACGCCAGCCTCGGAGTGGGCAGCGAAGTGGTCAGCCGCGCGCAGCACTGCCGCGCGGAGTTCTATGCCCAGGGAATCGGCTGGATACCGGTCGATCCGGCGGACGTGCGCAAGGTGGTGCTGGAAGAGCCGCCGGGAAACCTCCCGGTCAACCACGAGAAGGTCGTGGCCGCGCGCAAGCGGCTGTTCGGCAGCTGGGAGATGAACTGGCTCGCCTACAGCTACGCGCACGATGTCCAGTTGCCGGGCGGCAAGGCCGTGAAGATCCCTTATTTCATGTATCCGAACGGCGAAACGGCGGAAGGGCGGCTGGACCAGCTCGACCCGGACGCGTTCAAGTACACGATCACGGCGCGCGAGCTGAAAAGCGCGTAACCCTTCCGCCGGTGGCTCATCCCCGGGTGCGCCACCGTTTTGTTTTCCCCCGATGAATTCGATACTGCGGTGCGCGGCTTTCTGCCTGCTCTGCCTGGCAGCGGCCGCATCAGCCGCCGCTGACCTGAAGCTGTGGCCGGGCGGTCCGCCGCCGGCGCTCGCGCTGAAAGATCTCGATGGCCGTCCGCACCAGCTGTCCGATTACCGCGGCAAGGTGATCCTGATCAACTTCTGGGCGACGTGGTGCGGGCCGTGCCGCGACGAGATGCCCTCGATCCAGGGTCTCAAGGAAAAACTGGCGGGCAGGCCGTTCGTGGTGCTGGCGGTCAACCTCGACGAGCCCGAATCGCGCATCAGGAAATTCCTGTCGCAGATGAAGGTGGATTTCACCATCCTGCTCGACCCCGAGAGAAAAGCAGCCAAGGCATGGGATGCCCGCATCCTGCCGGCGAGCTTCGTCGTCGGGCCCGACGGCCGGATCCGCTACAGCCTGATCGGCGAGATCAACTGGGACCACGAGCACGTCGTCAGCCGTATTTTCGAGCTGCTGCCCTCAAAACCGTGACCGGTGACCGGTAAATGGAGTTGGCAGTCGGCAGCCGTCAGTTGGCAGTAACTGCAAACTGCCTACTGCAAACTGCAAACTTGGGCTGTCGAATCACGACTCACGAATCACGATTCACGGTTCTTCATAGTTCGTAGCTGGAGCCCTCTCCCCTGAGGGCCGCGTCCACCACCGCGCGCGTGAGCTGCGGCGAGAACAGCTCGATGAAGACGTAGGCGAACCCGCGCAGAGCCGCGCCGCGCCGCACGGCGATGCGCGTGGTCATGGTCCCGAACAAGTGCCCGATCTCGACCGCGCGCAAGTTCCGGTCGCGCTTTTCATCGAAGGCCACCATGGCGATGATGCCGATGCCGAGGCCCAGCTCCACGTAGGTCTTGATCACGTCGGAGTCGATCGCGGAGAGCACGATGTCGGGCGCAAGCTCCTGCGCCCGGAACGCTTCGTCGATGTGGCTGCGCCCGGCAAAAGCGGGATCGTAGGTGATGATCGGGTACTGCGCGAGCATCTCGAGCGTGACGCGCTTTTCCCTCAGCAGAGGATGTTTCTCCGGCACGACCACGCAATGCCGCCATTGATAGCCGGACAGCGCGAGGAGCTTCGGATACTGGTCGAGCGACTCGGTGGCAATCGCGATGTCGGCCTCTCCCGCAATCACCATCTCCGCGAGCTGCGGCGGGTTGCCCTGCTTGAGCGTCAGGCGCACTTTCGGATAGCGCCGCTTGAACGCGCTCACCACCCTGGGCAGCGAGTAGCGCGCCTGAGTATGCGTGGTGGCGATCGTAAGCGTGCCCGCGGCCTGGTCCCGGAACTCGCGCGCGACCTGCTTCAGGTTCTCGGCGTCCTGCAGGATGCGCTCGGCGATGCCGAGGATCACGCGCCCCGGCTCGGTCATGTCCACCACCCGCTTGCCGTGCCGCACCAGGATATCCACGCCCAGCTCGTCCTCCAGCTGACGGATCTGCTTGCTGATGCCGGGCTGGGAGGTATGGAGCGTTTCCGCGGCCTCGGACAGGTTCAGCCCGCGCTTGGCCACCTCGCGCAAATAGCGTAATTGCTGCAATTTCATATACTTATAGTAAATACTAATAAGTTATAAAAGTCTAACACAATATTCTTTTGCAGTATAACAACCGGTTGCTACCATGCGAGCCTCGGATTTAATTGGGAAAACACGGTGTACCGGTACGACGAGATCGACCAGCGGCTGGTGGATGAACGGGTCACCCAGTTCCGCGACCAGACGCGCCGCTTTCTGGCCGGCAAGCTGTCGGAGGACGATTTCCGGCCGCTGCGGCTGAGGAACGGCCTCTACATCCAGCGCTACGCGCCGATGCTGCGCGTGGCAATACCCTACGGCCTGCTGTCCTCGCGCCAGTTGCGCACGCTCGCGCACATTGCCCGCCAGTGGGACCGGGGCTACGGGCATTTCAGCACGCGCCAGAACATCCAGTACAACTGGCCGAAGCTGGAGGACGTGCCCGACATCCTGGCCGAGCTGGCGAAGGTGGAGATGCACGCGATCCAGACCAGCGGCAACTCCGTGCGCAACATTACGACCGACCACTACGCGGGCGTGGCGCGCGACGAGATCGTGGACTCATTCGTCTGGTGCGAGCTGCTGCGCCAGTGGTCCACGTTCCACCCCGAATTCTCCTTTCTGCCGCGCAAGTTCAAGATCGCGGTGAACGGCGCGGAAGCGGATCGCGCCGCCATCTTCCTGCATGACATCGGACTGCAGGCGGTGCGCGATCCGAGAGGAGCCGGCTCGGACGGCGCCTCGCCGGGGGGAGCCGTCGGTTTCCGCGTGATCGTGGGCGGCGGCATGGGACGCACGCCCATCATCGGCCACGTCTTCCGCGAGTTCCTGCCGTGGCCGCATTTGTTGACCTACGTCGAGGCCGTCCTCCGCGTCTACAACCGCTATGGCCGGCGCGACAACATCCACAAGGCGCGCATCAAGATCCTGGTGAAGGCGCGCACGCCGGAGAAATTCCGCGAAGAAGTCGAGGCGGAATGGGCGCACCTGAAGGACGGGCCGTCTACGCTGACCGAGGAAGAAGTGCGGCGCGTGGAAGGGCGCTTCACCCGGCCGCAGTACGAACGGCTTGCCGGTGACGACGCCGGACACCTCGCGCGGCTCGCCTCGGAACCCGGCTATGCCGCGTGGGTAAAGCGCAACATCCACCCGCATAAAGCGCCGGGCTACGCCGCGGTGACGCTGTCGCTCAAGAAAACCGGCGTGCCACCGGGTGACGCGACCGCCGACCAGATGGATGCCGTGGCGGACCTCGCCGACCGCTACAGCCTGGGCGAGCTGCGGGTCTCCCACGAGCAGAACCTGATCCTCGCCGACGTGCGCCAGTCGGAGCTGCATGCGCTATGGCAGCAAGCGAAGGCGCTGGGGTTCGCGACGCCCAACATCGGGCTGATCACCAACATCATTGCGTGCCCCGGCGGCGATTTCTGCTCGCTCGCCAACGCCAAGTCGATCCCGGTGGCGCAGGCGATACAGGAGCGCTTCGACCGCCTGGACTACGTGTACGACATCGGCGAGCTGGACCTCAACATCTCCGGCTGCATGAATTCGTGCGGCCACCACCACGTCGGCCACATCGGGATCCTCGGTGTCGATAAGAGCGGCGAGGAGTGGTACCAGATATCCATCGGCGGCAATCAGGGGCTTACACGCCCCGGGGCGCCGGCGGCGGTCGGCAAGGTGATCGGCCCGTCGTTCGCGCGCGAGCAGATACCCGACGTGATCGAGAAGCTGATCAAGACCTATCTCGACCGGCGCGAGAGCGAGGAAGAGCGCTTCATCGACGTGGTGTGGCGCATTGGCATCGACCCCTTCAAGGAGCGCGTGTATGGCGACCATCATCAAAGACAGGAACGTCGCAACCGATCCCTGGCTGCGGCTTGAGCTCGGCGCCGACGGCAGCCTGCCGCCGGTGCCATCCTCGGGGGACATCATCGTGCCGCTCGCCATGTGGCGGGAGCAGCGCGTGCATCTGCTCGTCCGTCCCGGCCGCCTCGGCGTGTGGCTGGACAGCCACGAGGAGCCAGCTGCCATCGCCGGGGACCTGAAGCTCTTCGGCGTTGTGGCGGTGAATTTCCCGAAGTTCGGCGACGGCCGCGGCTTTTCCGCTGCGCGGCTGCTGCGCGAGCGCTACGGCTGGAAGGGCGAGCTGCGCGCGGTCGGCGACATATTCCGCGACCAGCTCTTCTTCCTGGCCAGCTGCGGCTTCAATGCCTTTGCCCTGCGCGAGGGCGAGGACCCGCAGGAAGCGCTGGCGGCCTTCGGCGATTTCAGCGAGGCCTACCAGGCTTCCGTCGAACGGCCGCAGCCCCTGTTCCGCCGGCGCCACCTGTCTTCTCCGGACGGCATGGAATGGTCTTAGAAATTTGTCGAGCCAGAGCTCGACAAATTCCTTAATCAAGACCGATACAGGACGGCCCATGAATCTGAAATCGATGATCTCCCTTTACCCACGCCTGGAAACAGGAGAGGGGTTGGTTTCCGGTGCTCTTTTGTTTGTGATTTATTGCAAGCGGTTTTTCATTAAGGAGTTTGCTGGATGAAACTCCGACAAACTCCTCGGGAAACGCGAAGCATTCCCGGCAAGGTCTTTCTCGTGGGTGCCGGGCCCGGCGCGCCGGATCTCATTACCCTGCGCGGGGCTGAAGTCCTGAAGCGCGCGGACGTCGTCTTTCACGATGCCCTGGTGCATCCCGAAGTGCTGGCGCTGGCGTCGCGCGCGGAAAAGATCCCCGTCGGCAAGCGCTGCGGGCGGTTTACCACTGCGCAACAGTTCATCAACAAGCGCCTGGTCGACGCGGCAGGCAAATACCAGGTGGTGGTGCGTCTCAAGGGGGGCGACCCGATGCTGTTCGGGCGCGCGCAGGAGGAAATCGCCGCGCTGGAAGCTGCCGGCGTGCCGCATGAAGTCGTGCCCGGCGTCACCTCCGCGCTCGCGGCCGCTGCGGAAGCGGGCGTGTCGCTCACGCAGCGGGGCATCGCGCGCAGCGTCACTTTCGTCACCCCGAGGGTGGGCGAGGGCGAAGCACCGAGCGCCTGGGCGGGAAACGCCGCGGCCGCGGACACGGCCGTCATTTACATGGGAGCGGGACAGGCGCGGGAGATAACCGCCGCGCTGATTGCCGCCGGCGCGCCACGCGATCTTCCCGTGCTGGTCGTTGAGAACGCGACGCTGCCGCAGGTTCGGCGTGTTGCCCTGACGCTTGAGGAACTGCCGGAAATCGCGCGCTACGGATTCACCGGGCCGACGCTCATCATGGCGGGGCGCGCATTCGCCGCCGCGCTCGCCGCGTCCGAGCAGGAGGCGCTGCGCAAGTACGCTCGGGCGTAAGCGCGGGAACGCTAGACCGTCTCTCCCAAAACACGCTACAATTCAAGCTTTTAGGCTTGTTTGTATGCGCGTTTCGCGCGGCATTCCCGCCGCCGCAGCCACTCCGGCTGCGCTCACCATAGGCAACTTCGACGGCGTGCACCTCGGCCACCAGGCGATGCTGGCCGAGTTGAAGCGCGCGGCCGGCCGCCTCGGCCTGCCCGCCTGCGTGCTGACCTTCGAGCCGCACCCGCGCGAGTTCTTCGCTCCCGACAAGGCGCCGACGCGGCTCACTTCGCTGCGCGAGAAGCTGGAGTTGCTCGCGGGCTGCGGCATGGATCGTGTTCACATCTGCCGTTTCAACTACGGATTGGCCCAGACCACCGCCGAGGATTTCGTCGAACGCATCATCGCCCGCGGGCTCGGGGCGCGCTGGGTGCTGGTAGGGGACGACTTTCGTTTCGGCGCGCGGCGCGCGGGCGACCTCGTGATGCTGAAGCAGGCGGGCCCGCGCCTCAACTTCGAGGTCGCTGCGATTGCGAGCGTCATGCTGGACGGCGAGCGTGTTTCGAGCACCGCGTTGCGGCAGGCGCTCGCCGCGGGGGAGCTTGACCGGGCGGGGCGGTTGCTGGGCCGCGCTTACTCGATCAGCGGGCGCGTGGTTGCCGGCGACGAGTTGGGACGCAAGCTCGGCTTCCCGACCGCCAACGTGCAGATGCGGCGCAACCATCCCCCGTTCACCGGTATTTTCGTGGTGCAGCTGCACGGCGCGGCACGCGAGCCGCTGCGCGGAGTAGCGAGCCTCGGCGTGCGCCCGACGGTGAAGCAGCAGGGGGCGCCGGTGCTGGAAGTGTACGCGCTCGATTTCGACGGCGACCTTTACCGGCGCCACGTCCGGGTGGAATTTCTGCACAAGCTGCGCGACGAGGAGAAGTACGCCGATCTCGCGACCCTGACGCGCCAGATCGCGCTCGACGTCGAAGAAACCCGAAAATTCTTTTTAGCCGCAAAGACGCCAAGGCGCAAAGAAAGCGCGAAGTAACTCGGAAAATGATATCCGAAGAAAAGATTTCGACAGCGTCGTCAATAATTTTTAATTTCTTTGCGTTTACTTTGCGTCTTTGCGCCTTTGCGGTGATGTTTTGAACATGGCTGATTACAAGAAAACACTGAACCTGCCCGACACGAAGTTCCCGATGCGCGGCGACCTTGCGAAGCGCGAGCCGCTGATGCTGAAGAACTGGCAGGAACGCAAGTTCTACCAGCGCATCCGGTCGGCGCGCCGCGGCGCTCCCCGCTTCGTCCTGCACGACGGGCCGCCGTACGCCAACGGCGATATCCACATCGGGCACGCCGTCAACAAGATCCTGAAGGACATCATCGTCAAGAGCCGGACGCTGTCGGGGTTCGACGCGCCGTACGTGCCGGGCTGGGACTGCCACGGCATGCCGATCGAGGTGCAGATCGAGAAAACCCACGGCAAGAACCTGCCGACGAAGGAGACGCAGAAGCTGTGCCGCGCCTACGCGACCGAGCAGGTCGAGCGGCAGAAGAAGGACTTCATCCGCCTCGGCGTGCTCGGCGACTGGGACCGCCCTTATCTCACCATGGCCTATCGCAACGAGGCCGACGAGATCCGGGCGCTCGGCATGCTGCTGAAGAAAGGCTACGTTTACCGGGGCCTGAAGCCCGTGAACTGGTGCTTCGACTGCGGCTCGGCGCTGGCCGAGGCCGAGGTCGAGTACGAGGACCGCAAGGATGCCGCCATCGATGTCGGCTTCCCGATCTTCGAGGAAGATCGGGAAAAATTGAAGCGGGCTTTTGCGCTGGACGATCTGCCGAAAGGCCCTATCTACGCTGTGATCTGGACCACGACTCCGTGGACCCTCCCTGGCAACCAGGCGCTGAACGTCCATCCGGATTACCTGTACTCTTTGGTAGAAACCGGCCGCGGCTCACTCATCCTTGCGAATGATCTAAAGGAAGGATGCCTGACTCGCTATGGGCTAAAGCGACGCGATCCCAGCAGCAGCTTCGATCACAGTTGCTTTGGCAAGGATCTTGAAAAGATTCGATTCAAGCATCCCTTTTACGATCGCGTCGCTCCGGTCTATCTCGGCGAGTACGTCACGCTCGATACCGGCACCGGCATCGTGCACTCGGCGCCGGCATACGGTGTCGAGGACTTCAATTCATGCCGCCGTTACGGGATGAAAGACGACGAGATCCTCACGCCGGTGATGGGCGACGGCAAGTACGTCTCCACGCTGCCGCTCTTCGGCGGCGAGATGATCTGGAAGGCAAACCCGAAAATCATAAGTCAGCTGGAGGCGCTTGGCGCGCTGTTCGCGGTCAACAACAATCACGTTCACAGTTACATGCATTGCTGGCGCCACAAGACGCCGGTAATCCTGCGTGCCACGGTGCAGTGGTTCGCGGGCATGGACGAGGTTCCGGGATACAACGGCGCGAAGCCGGCGGAGCCGCTGCGCGCGACCGCGCTGCGCGGCGTCGGGGCGACGCAGTTCTACCCGGACTGGGGCCAGGCGCGGCTGCACGGGATGATCGCGAACCGCCCCGACTGGACGCTCTCGCGCCAGCGCCAGTGGGGCGTGCCGATGCCGTTCTTCATCCATAAGGAGACCGGGGCGCTCCATCCCCGGACGCTCGATCTGCTCGTACAGGTCGCCAAGCGCGTCGAGCAGGGCGGCATCGAGGCCTGGCAGTCGCTCGAGGCGGAGGAGCTGCTCGGGGACGACGCGGCGCACTACGAGAAGGTGAAGGACACCCTCGACGTGTGGTTCGATTCCGGCTCGACGCATTACACGGTGCTGCGCGGCTCGCACCAGGCTGATACCGCCTTTCCCGCCGACCTCTACCTGGAAGGCTCCGACCAGCACCGCGGCTGGTTCCATTCCTCGCTGCTCGTCTCGTGCATGATGGACGGCGTGCCGCCGTACCGGGGCCTGCTCACCCACGGCTTCGTGGTGGACGGGGAAGGCCGCAAGATGAGCAAGTCCAGGGGCAATGTGATCGCGCCGCAGGAAGTGGCGGACGAAATCGGCGCCGACATCCTGCGCCTGTGGGTGGCCGCAACCGACTACTCCGGCGAGCTCTCGATCTCGAAGGAGATATTGAAGCGGGTGGTCGAGTCCTACCGCCGCATCCGCAACACGCTGCGTTTCCTGCTCGCGAACCTCGCCGATTTCGAGCTGGCGCGCGACATGCTGCCGGTGGACGAATGGCTGGAAATCGACCGCTACGCGTGGGTGATGACCCATGACCTGCAGGCGAAGCTCACGCCCTCCGAGCCGGGCGTCCGGAATCCCGCGGCGCCCGGCCATTACGGCAACTACGAGTTCCATCTCGTCGCGCAGCAGTTGCAGACTTTCTGCTCCGAGGACCTCGGCGGCTTCTACCTCGATATCCTCAAGGACCGTCTCTATACCGCGCCTGCCAACTCCCGGACCAGGCGCTCGGCGCAAAACGCGCTCTACCACATCACGCAGTCGCTCACGCGGCTGCTCGCCCCCATCCTCTCGTTCACCGCCCAGGAAGTGTGGGAGGTGCTGGTGGGGAGCGAAACCAGCGTATTCGAGCAGAGTTGGTATGAGTTCCGGCTGCCGCGCGACGCCGACCGGCTGCGCAGCCGCTGGTCGAAGCTGCGCGAGCTGCGCTCCGACGTGCTGAAGCAGCTCGAGTCGCTGCGCGTGGCGGGGCGCATCGGCTCCTCGCTTGCGGGGGAGGTCGAGCTCTACGCGAATGGCGAGAGCGGGGAGTTCCTCAAGTCGTTCGCCGACGACCTGCGCTTCGTCTTCATCACTTCGCAGGCGCGGGTGGGGGAGGGCGCGCCTGCCGATGCCGTGGCCGCCACGACGCTGCCAGACGTGAGGATCAAGGTGAAGGCGAGCTCACACGCCAAGTGCGAGCGCTGCTGGCACTACCGGGCGGACGTCGGGAAGGATCCCGCGCATCCGGCCCTGTGCGGGCGCTGCATCTCCAACCTCTTCGGCCCCGGCGAACCGCGTCAACATGCTTGACGCTGTCTGGAAAAGCCGAATGAAACCGCAACCCATGATGAAATGGCTCGGGCTCGCGGCGCTGATCGTGGTCGTGGACCAGCTCGCCAAGTACGCGGTCGTCCAGTATTTCGCCGCGAACCCGGCTGTCGCGGTTACGCCTTTTTTCAACCTGGTGCTGGTTTATAACCCCGGGGCCGCCTTCAGCTTTCTGTCGGACGCCGCCGGCTGGCAACGCGGATTGTTCATCGCGATCGCGCTCACCGCCTCGGCGTGGATCGTGTACCTGCTGCGCAAGTTTCCGCATCAGCGCCAGTTCGCGCTCGCGCTCTCGCTGGTGCTGTCCGGCGCGGTCGGCAATGTCATCGACCGCATCCTGTTTGGGGCGGTGGTGGATTTTCTCGACTTCCACGCCCTCGGATGGCACTGGCCCGCGTTCAACGTCGCCGATTCCGCCATCACCTGCGGCGCTCTTCTGCTGGTCTGGGACGCGCTTCGTCCCAGGGAAAGCAGCTAGCCGCAAAGACGCGAAGGCGCAAAGAAGGCGCAAAGAGAAAGGAAATCAAATTCCATGCTCTGGTTTTCTTTGCGCAACCTTGGCGTCTTTGCGCCTTTGCGGCCAATTGGTTTGCGGTTGCTTGTATAATTGACCCATGGAAGTGTTGCTCGCCAATCCCCGCGGATTCTGCGCCGGCGTCGACCGCGCGATCGAGATCGTCGAGCGTGCGCTTGTCATACACGGCGCGCCGATCTACGTGCGTCACGAGGTGGTGCACAACAAGTTCGTGGTGCAGGATCTCAGGGCCAAGGGCGCGGTCTTCGTCGAGGACCTGGCCGAGGTGCCCGAGGGCGCCACGGTCATTTTCAGCGCCCACGGCGTGTCGCAGGCGGTGCGACGCGAGGCGGAGGCGCGCCGATTGAAGGTGTTCGACGCCACCTGCCCGCTGGTGACCAAGGTGCACGTCGAGGTCGACAGGATGCGGGGAGCTGGCCGCGAGATCGTCATGATCGGCCATCGCGGCCATCCCGAGGTCGAGGGCACCATGGGACAGAGCGAGGGCGGCATGTACCTGGTCGAGAAGCCCGAGGACGTCGCGCGGCTCCGGGTGCGGGACGACAACAATCTCGCCTTCGTTACCCAGACCACGCTGTCGGTGGACGATGCACAGCAAACCATCAACGCCCTGAAGCAGCGCTTCCCTGCCATCGTCGGGCCGAAAAAGGACGACATCTGCTACGCGACGCAGAACCGCCAGGACGCGGTGAAGGCGCTGGCGAAGCGATGCGACGTGGTGATCGTGGTGGGCTCCCCCAACAGCTCCAACTCCACCCGGCTGCGCGAAGTGGCCGAGAACCAGGGGGTCGCCGCCTATATGGTGGACAATGCGCTCGAACTCAACCCGGAGTGGGTGGCCGGCAAAGGCGTTATCGGTGTAACGGCCGGCGCCTCCGCGCCGGAAGTGCTGGTCAGGCAGGTCATCGACCGCCTCAAGGCGCTGGGCGCGGAGCAGGTCAGCCAGCTCGAGGGCATCCAGGAGAGAGTCACATTCCCCCTGCCGAAGGGGCTGGTCGCGGTCTAGACAGTCCGTATCCCCCGCTGCGCCCCCGGCTGGTCAAGCGGCAGGTTTCCGCCGGAGGACATCCCCCCGGCAGCCCGCGCGGTCGTCAAGCGGGCGCCTGCCTGGCACCCCGGCGCGCTACCCCTTCAGGCAATCGCTTATGAACCTGCGATGCTCGTTGGTGCCTGCCTTGAGCTTGTTTCTCTGGGCACTGTCGGAGCACCGCCCCATCCGCGCATGCGTGGCCTTCTCCTTCTCGGCCTGCTCCTTCTTGGACATTGGCGCGGCTTTTTGAATGGTGCCCTTGTCCTGCGCCAGCGCGAGCGGCGGCGCGGCCAGCATCAAACAACACAACGCTGCAATCGGTTTGTTCATACTCGGTTCCTCGACTCGTTGATTTGCAACATCCGCCATCCCGCGGGACGGCAACCTGGCATCGGAACGCCCGTCCCGACACCTCCTGATAACGCGCCAGCGCGAATTACGCTGACGCGGCCCGATCGTCCCGGAGAGTTCCGTTTCAGCGCGGATCCCTAGGGAACGTTGATACTCTCGTAAGGGTCGAAAATCACCTCGATGTCTTTCCGGCTCTTGACGCTGCGCCCGTGCTTTTTCGCGGGTGAGAACTGCAGCGCCCAGGTCGCGGCGAGCGCGGCTTCCTCGAACGTCCCGCGCGGCTCGGACTCCAGCACCGATACCTGGTCGATGCCGCCGCGCTCGTTGATGAGGATCCTCAACATGACCTTGCCCCTGACGCGGTTCTGGTAGGCGAGCCGGGGGTACACGAGCTGGACGTCGTTCACCGGCTCCGCCCGCACATCCACCTCGCGCGACGTGTAATAGTCGTCCAGGATGATCTTCAGATCGAGCCCGGCGACGGGGGCGGCCGCCGTATTCGGCGGCGACATCTCGGTTTTGCCCTGGTCGGCGGGCTGCGGCATGGCGGCGACGGAGGCCGGGTAACCGGACTCGCCCGTGACGGTGAAGGGCGTGTCCGGCCGGGACTCGGCTTGCCGGATTTCGACCTGAAACGGTTTGGGCGGCGCGTATGCGGTCGCCATCGGCCGCACCCCCGCCATCAGCAGCAGGTGCACGAGCACCGAGAGCGCCAGCCCGACGGCCAGCCGGCAGGTGGGCTGGGGGATCGAAGCGGGCGGAAACAACATGAGGGATGCCATCATGGAATGCGGCGCTACTGCCGAGCCAGCAGTGCCGCCGCCATTTCGCGTCCGCGAAAGAAGACAATCCAACCGGGCCACCCCGTTTCCGCGCGGCCGCAAGCCGCCGCCGGCGCGGATTACTGGGGATCCATTTCCTTGTACCAGAACTTCCTCAACCGCGCCGACAGCGTGGCGCCGGCCGGCGTGCTCACTTGGACGCCCGAGATGACCGCCTCCACCGGCTTGCCGTCGAGCATGACGACGACGTGCACCGGAGAGGGCAGGTAACCGCCGCCCGCGTGGATCAGCGAGCGGTCCGCGCCGGTCAGACCGCCGACCGCGTTGAGATCGCTGGTCGCGGTGGCGTCCGCCGTGGCGAGCTGGTACTGCCGCGCGATGCCAAGGTTGCTGCCGCAGGTGCCGCCGCCCGCCGTGGAGGAGGGCTGGTTGGTGTTGAAGAAAGTGGTGCCGCTGATCGAGACCGCGTTGCCGACCACCTTCTCGCCGGAGAAGAGCGTGATGAACCAGCCCCGGTCCGTGCCGAGCTTGGCCGTGACGATCGCCTGGTCTTCCCCCGCCACCGCGCACGCGGCGGCGTCCTGGATGCAGTTCGAGGTAAGGTCGGACAGTCCGGGGAATGCGGGCGGGCCGGTGATCGCCTGCTCCGTGATGGCCGGCTCGCTGGCGCCGGTCACGGGACCCGAGTCGGGGCCTGTGTCCTTGAGCATGTAGAAGCGGTTCGTCACCGTGGTGTCGAAGGGATGCTCGCGGTCGCCGGAACCGATCAACACCGCGTCGAACGTTCCCTGGTCGACGACGTCGGGCGGGAACAGGAACTTGCGCCGGCCCGCTGCGGTGGACTGGTCCGCGAGCGAGGCGAGCTTGGTGACCCGCGTGCAGTCGGGCGGCTGCGGGGTGGCCGGTGGCGGGGACGTGGAGCAATTAGGAAGCGTCGTGCCATCGGGGCTGCCGAAATCGATGCGCCAGACGTTGCCGCCGGTGTCCCCGACGTAGGCGCGGTTGGTCGGACCGCCGCTCTGGTTCTCGATTACCGTGACGTCCGACGGGATCGCGTAGATCATGCCGGACACCTCCTCCGTGGCGCCGCTGCCCGTCCCGCCCGCGCTCCAGATGAGCGCGCCGGTCAGGGCGTTGACCACGTAGAGGCCGCGGCCCATGGTGCGGTTGACCGTGCCCACCGAGGTGGTCGTGATCGCGCCGGTGGTGGTGTTGACGGCGGTTATAACGGCCGGGTCCAGGTCATCCGCCGCCGGGTCGTAGCCCGCGCCGAACACCAGCACCGGGACGGAGAGGCCGGCGAGGCCGGTGATGACCGTCGGCTGCGACCAGGTCTGGCCGAGCTCGCTGAAGCCGGTGGTGGCGTCGGAGATTTTCCACAGGAACTTGGGATCGGTCGGCGTGTTCACGTCGAGCGCGTAAACGAAGCGCCCGCCGCGGCGGTTCGCGACGTAGAGGTTGACCAGGTCGCCGGTGTCGCCGAGCTTGCCGTTGTCGTTGGAGTCCAGCGTGTGGATACCCATCGGCCCGTCCATGAAGTACGGCTTCTTGAACGCGCTCGAGATCGACGGCGAGTTGTTGCGCATGCGCTTGAACTGGCCGAAGAACTCCTGCGGGACGAAGCCCCAGGCTTCCCTGCCCGGCGTCAGCCCCGACGCGTCGCCGGTGGGGACGGCGTAGCCGCCCTTGACGGCGTGTAAGACGCCGTCGTTGCCGCCGTAGAACACGAAGACGTCGTCATCGGACCCGGTGAAGCGGTTGTAATTGATCACCGCGGGGCGCGAATGCAGCACGTCGCCGTGCACCGAGGCGCGGATATCGGTGGTCGAGGCATTCGAGTTCTCGTCCTGGAAGTTGTCCTGCCCGCGCACCCACCGGATGATGAGATCGCGCTCGGCGCTGGAGCCCCCGGTCTGGACCGCCGTGGTGGTGCCGGTGGCGTCGCCCTGCGCGGAGGCGATCGTGTAGGTGAAGTTGTTCGCGTCCACCACGGTGATGGCATACGAGCCGTTGAAAACGGTGGGGGTGGACCCGGCGACCGACACCGTGCTGCCGTCGACGAAGCCGTGGTTCACCGAGGTCGCGCGCGCGGTCGTGGTCTTGACCGAGGCCGTTACCGCCGTGCTGGTATTGGTCCCCTGCAGGGCGGTCAGCGGGTAGCTGAATACGTTCTGCTGGTTAAAGCAGTCGACACCGGTCCCGCCCGGGCAGACCCGGATGGTCAGCGGCTCCCCGTTGTAGCCCGTTGGAGTGGCGCCGGCGATGCGCAGCTGCTGCCCGTGGGTATAGCCGTGGTTGGACAGCGTGATCCATGCCTTGTGGTTGGTCTGGTGCCGTACCGTAAAGGTGGATTGGGTAACGGCCGCCAGCGCAGACGTCGTATCCACTACGAAATAGTAATCCGAGCCAAAGATATCGGTCACCGGGTACGTCCCCGCATGGGGGGCAGGACCCTCGATCACGATGGAGTCGCCGGTCGCAAAGCCGTGGTTCGGGGCGAACCCGAGCATGAGTTGGGAAGTGCCGCGCGCGGCGAATACGAGGATGCTCGTGTTGGCCGGCAGCACGCTCGCGGTCGTGATATCGAAACTCGTGAGGGTGGCGCAAGGAGAGCCTGCCACGAAGGGCGGGCAGGAAATGTTGAAGCCCCCGTTGTAGCCGGCGAAGTCGGAACCCGAGATGAAAATCAAATCGTTATGCGCGTAACCATGCGCAAAGAGGGTGGTCACGGTCACCGTGGTGCCGCCGCCCTGGCTCGCGGTGACCCCCGACGCGTTGGTGTTCGGGCCGATCGCCGTGGCGCCCACGGAGTAGCGGAACGTCGTCGCGCCGACGCAGCTCGCCGCCGGCAGGCAATCGATGATGGTCTTCGCGCCGTTATAGGCGGGATCGCTGGCCCCCACTATGTTTACCACGGTGCTGACGGGGAAGCCGTGCACCGCCGCGGTCGTCGCGGTCGCGGTCGTGGTAATGCCCGTCGCGGCGATCGTGCCCGTCGCGTTGCCGGCGGCCGTGGTGATGGTGTAATTGAAGCGGTCGTCGTCGATCTTGGTGATGTTATAAGTGCCGTTGAACGACACCGGGCTCGCGCCGGTGATCGTCACCGCCTGGCCGCTGACGAAGCCGTGCGCGGTTACCGTCGCCTGCGCGGTGGTGGAGGTCGTCGTTCCGCTCGTCACCGTGGCGCTGCCGCCGGTGGCGGTCTGGTTGCCGGAAGGGCCGCCGAGGATAACGAACCGGTTGTTGGTGATGTCAACGGTGTCTATCGTCCACGTCGCGTGGAACAGGGAATTGCTGGTGCCGGAGATGGACACGCTGGCGCCCGCGACGTAAATAATGGGCAGCGCCGCGGCCGCCTGGAACCGGTATTTGCCCGAGGCCTTCGCGACACTCGAGAGCGGCACGACCTGGGTGTTGGGGACCTGGCCGGTCAGGCTGGTCACGGTCTTGGGCACGGCGGTGGTCAGGTTGTCGACGGTTTGAGAGTTGGCGAAATTATTCAGATTCGTTACATACCTCGAATCAGAACCGGCCCAGGTATTGTTCAAAATGACCGGCAGGCGGTCGGTGACCGATGCGACGGACTGGGTCGCATAGGCCGTGAGTGGCGAGATCAGCCGCGTGTCGAGCTGGAGCGACGCGGCGTTGATGTCGGTGTTGTCGGTGGTGAACGGCGTGTTCGCCAGCGGCGTGGCGAGCGGCGTGCCGGCGTCGGGGCACTGATTGGTGTAGCTGCCGCCGTCGGTGCAGGTGTAGAGATTGCGACGGGGGGGAGTCTCGGTGGCGTTCTCGGTGGCGTTCGCGAAGGCGATGCGCAACTGCTGCGCCGCCCCGCCCTTTTCCACGAGGTCGCCGTCGGGTTTGTCCGAGATGCCGCCCGGGCCGTTCTGGATCGGATCGCGGAAGCCCCAGTAGGTCGAGTCCGTCGTCCAGAAGCTGGGCGAGTTCTGGGACACGAAGCCGGTGCTGGTGTTTTCCGCCGCGTTTCCGATCGCCGGGGGAGCGCCGTTGGCCGCGTCGGCGAGGAACACGGTGCCGGTCGCGGTATTGAGCGCCAGGTTGTACATCTTCAGGTTGCCGAGCCAGCGCGGCGACTTGTTGGAGTCGGGACGGAACACGCCGATGTAGACCTGGTTCAGGTTGGTGCCGCGCACGTTGACGGAAACCGGCAGCGTGGTGGAGGCGAACACGCTGTTCACCGCCTGCACGTCGATGAGGATCGAGTTGAGCGCGTCCACGATGGAGGTGCCCAAGGCGCTGCTCGCCACGCCGAAGTACTTGCCCTTGCCGTTGGTGGCGACGCTTTTCAAGAGCGCCGTCATGTCGGGGCCCTGCCCGCCCGTGGTGGCGTCCACCTCGATAACGTAGGTGTAAACGTTCTGCACGCCGGCGCTGTTGGCGATGGAGCCGCTGGTCGCGAGCACGTCGGCGTTGGCCATGAATTTCGCCATCTCGTCCGCCCAGTTGGATTGCATGCCGGAGGGGGTGATGCCGATCACGGCCGGCGGGTTCACGCCGGTGAGCGATCCAAGCTTGGCTTCGAGGTCGGCGCGGGCGCTGGCGTTCTCGTTGGCCGGCCCGTTGCTGATGTAGATGATGAAGCTGCGCTCGCAGCCGTCCGCAAGCGGCGAGCGGTACAGCGCGGGCGAGGTGCCCGCGGGCAGCGCGTGCCCGGTCAGCGGCGAGAGCAGCGGATCGGTGGTGCCGTCCTTGTCCGTCTTCACCTTGCCGTGACTTGCGATCGAGGTTTTGCCCGCGTAGTAGAGATAGGCTTCATGCAGCGCGAGCCCGATGGTCCCGTTGTTGCCCTTGTCGTTGAGCTTGTCGAGATTGTTGATCAGCGAGGCCAGCGCGGTCCTGTTGGTCTGATCCATCGGGCGCACGTGGGAGCGCACATAGCCGCCGTCCACGCTGTCGTTCCCGCCGCCGGTCTCGGGGAACAGCATGAGCCCGAGGTTGAACTGTTCAGTGAGGCCGTTGATGACCTGCACCAGCGCGCTCTTCTCGTTGGTGAACGCATTATTCCAGTTCGCGGTGTTGTCCATGACGATCAAGACGTTCGGGCGTTCCGCGGGGTTGGCCGGGCTGGCGAGGAAGATATCCGTGTCGTCGTTCACCGGGTCGAAAGCGGCGAGCGCGATCGTCGCGCCCATCAGCAGCACGGTCAGAATGAACTTCAGGGTGTCCGCGATTTTCATAAGATGGCTCCGGTTCAGGAGGATGGGCAATTGCCCGCCAGCATGCGCACGGCAACGCCCTGGACAATCACGACCGACGCCTTGCTGAAGGAATCGGTGTAGCTGGCCCGGACGTCCCAGTTGGTGTCTTGCGGCGTGAGCTCGCCGATTTTCTTGGTGTAGCCCTTGGCCGTGGTCGTGTAGTTGCACTTGGGTTTGTCTATATGGACCAGGTAACCGCCCGTGCAGCCGCCGCCGGTGCCATTGACGCAAAGGTCGGCGGCCGCCGGGGAATTGAAGATGCTCACCGTGCTCATGAGCTGCTCGATTCCCTGCTGGACCACGGATTCAATGGACTTCAGCTGCTGGAAGTTGCCGACGATCTTCAGGTTCACGTTGGACAGGTTGAACGCCGTCACCGCGAACAGCGTGAGGACCACCAGCATGATGAGGGTGACCAACAAGGTTATGCCGCGCTGCTGCCGTATGGGGGTCATGGTATTTCCCTTCTTCCCGCGGGATTCATCAGATGCACTGCCATGGCGAAGACATGGCGCTTGTATCTTGCATTGGCGCTGGTCGCTATGGGCATGGGCACGGTGATGTTGTCCGCCGCGGCCGCGGAGCCCAGCTTGTAGGTCTTGCTGTCTGCGAAACCCGTCGTCGGCTCGGTATTGCGCGCCAGCAGGTACAACTTGGCCGCGATCACGGTGGTCCAGTCCGCGGGCGCCTCGGTGTAGCTGTCCACCGTGGCGTCGCCGATGGATCCGGTGGCGAGGTTGACCGTGGTGGGCAGCGTGTCAACGCCGTACTCGATCTTGAAGTACTCGATGCCTTCCACCAGGGGGACGATGGTGAAACTGCCCGAGGCGGTCAGCTCGAGCCGCTTGAGCGTCGGTATGCTGTCGTCACCCGCTCTGCATACGCCGGCGACGCCGCCGACGGTATCGGTGCCGATGCTGCACGGCGCGACAAAGTAAACGTGCACGTGAAGCTTGCGGATCGGCGCGGCCGGCGCGGGAATGGCGCCATTGGTGAGCAGCAGCGTGGATGCGGAGCCGTTTGCCTTGTTGGTCCCGATCGCCGCGCCGTTGCCGACCTGCATTTCGGCGCTGCTGGAACTGGCTTGAATGTAAAACACGTTGCTGGTTGCGACATCGGCCGCCGCGAGCGCATTGGTGTCCGCGCGGCGGATGACGAGCACGTCGCTGCCGGCCTTGAGATTGGCCGCGGTGAGGATCGCGCTGCAGGCCGCGGTAAGACCGGTGGCCGCGGTGTCGGAGGCCGGGTTGGTGGCGTGGATCGTTCCGCGATAGCCCTGCAGCGGGAACCAGAGTCCGCTCAGCAGCGCGGCGGTGTCGGTCGCCTCGCACGGATCCGGGGGTATCGTTCCCGGCATTGCGATGCTGCTCACGTCGTGCACGTGGCCGTAGAACCCGGCGAGACGCAGGTTCTGCGACAGGATGTCGATAGCGTAACGCCCGTTCTCGATCTGCTGGGAGGTCTTCTGCAGTTCCCGGCTGGTCTCGCTCGAGTTGACGAAGAGCAGGGAAAGCCCGGTGAGCAGCAGCAGCCCGATGACCGACGCGATCATCAGCTCGATCAGCGAGAAGCCGGCTTGGCGCCGCAGGGGCAGGGTGGAAGTCATGGACATTCCCGCTATTTCAGGTATGCGAGGCGAAACGTGGTGAACACCAGGCGCCGGCGGGTTTCCGTCCCGTACAAGCCGTTGCCGCAGTTGATGACGGGCGCGAACGTGTCGATGGTGCCCTGCCAGGCGACCGCGACGGTATAGATGCCGGTGCCGGATATCACCGCCGCAGTCGGGTCGAGCAGCGCGGTGCTTGCATCGTAGCTCACGCACCCGCGCGCGCCGACCATGGCCCCGGCCGCCACCCCGCCCTTGGTTTCCGCGGCGCCTTGCAGCAGCGAATGCCATTCCGTAAGGGTGAGGTACGCCTGCGTGTTGTCGTTGGCGGTGCTGGCCGCGCATGCCGGGGCGCCGCTCGACCCCGTGCCGAGGAACGGGGTGCCGGCCGCGGGGTCGGTGAACTGGAAGCACGATGCGGTGACGCGGTGAAGATTGACACGCTCGACCATATCCTGGAGCAGCACCAGAGCCTGGGCGCGCTGGTAGGACTCGAATTCCGACTGCTGCATGCGCGTCAGCATGCCCGCCAGCCCCATCAGCCCCAGCAGGATGATCAGCAGCGAGACCAGCACCTCTATCATGCTGAAGCCGGACTGCGCGCTCGGAAAAAATCGGGACTGGACCATGCCGGAGATTCCTACTGGCAGCCGTCGGAAACGTTGTTGTTGGTGTCCACCTTGATGCTGGGGCGCCCGCTCGGATCGACGCGGATGCAGCGCGCGGTCACGGTGCTATCGCCGTCCGCGCTCAAGACGAACATCGAGGTGCTCGTGTCGCTGAGCCTGCCATCGCGGCGGTAGGTGAGGCTCGCCGGACCACTCATCGCGACGCCGGGAATGACTTCCTGGACCTTCAGATTGTTGCCTCCGGCATCGACGACTCTCCAGCCAAGCGCCCAGTTGCTCGCCGAGTTGGGATTCACCGCCACGTCGGCCCCGCGCTTGATCGATTCGCTGCGCGTGAAAGTCAGGCTGGCGTACACATCGAACGTGGCCGTCTTCACGCGCTGGTCACGGATGAATCGTCCGAAAGACGGCAGGGCGAGGGTCGCCAGGATACCGAGTATCGTCAGCGTCACCATCAACTCGAGGAGCGTGAAGCCGCCGGCTGCGCGGGGTGAGGGTGCCTTCTGGCGCAAGAGCTCGAAAGTCATGTTCGGTGGCCGCTGCATATTGGGATCCGTTCAGTTACTCGCCCAGTTCCCGGTCTTCTGGCCGAGGTTATCGAGCGTGAGAGCCCCGTCCGGCACCTGCGACGGGTGAGTCGGGGTCGCCGTGATCTTGAAGCAGGGCTGGGGCGTGCAGATGGCGATGTCGATGGCAAAGGTATAGCGGTTCGTGGCGGGCGTGCCGACGTTGAGGGTGGGGATGCTGTCGGTGTAGGCCCGCGCGTCGAGCATGTACTGTTCTTCCTTGCTCGCCAGCGTCATCATGTTCTGCTGCGCGGCCGACCGGTTTGACCGCAGGATTTGCCGGTCGTACGCGGGCACGGCGATCATCGCCAGAATGCCGATGATCGCGACCACGATCATCAGTTCGATGAGGGTGAAACCGGAGATCCGCCCGGTTGGGGACGTGCGGCGGGAACGGCCTGTTGTCGTCATCGGGTTATCCATTGTCGGGTTGAATGTTATGGCACGGAGAATGCCGATTGCAAAGCTATCTGATGGACGAGCGCAAAGCCGGGACGGACGGCAAGTTGCGGAAATATGTCACAAAACCCGGTATGACTCGGTGTCTCGTCCCGGGGCGTGCTGACTGCCTGGCTGGGCTTCCGTTCTGGGTGGGCCGGGCGGGGACCCCGTGCCGGCTGCCTTCCTCCGAGGAGGTGTGCAATCCTTGGACGGCTTGGAATGTCAGTCATGGGATATATCATAACCTATTGTAATTTAATATATTTTATAAGTTAGACACAGTCTAATGGATACTTTACAATGCGGCGCAATGGGAATGCGCGGGCGGTTTTCCTCCTACACTCGGGACAATCTGGCGGAGGTGTTGCGGGCGCGGGATATCAACCCGACACACCAGCGCATCGAGATCGCCCACGCCTTGTTCTCGCGCGGCGAGCACCTGTCGGCCGATCAGATCCTCGCGATCGTCAATGACCGCCATTCCGAGACCTCCAAGGCGACGGTTTACAACACGCTCAACCTGTTCCTGGAGAAGCAGCTGATCCGGGAAGTGATCGTGGATCCCAACAAGGTGTTCTACGATCCCAACATCGAACCGCATTACCATTTCTATGACGTCGACTCCGGCGAGCTTATCGATATCGACGCCGCCGGCATCCAGGTCAACGGCCTGCCGGCCCTGCCCGAGGGAATGATGACCGAGGGCGTGGATATCATCGTGCGCGTGCGCTCCCGCTAGTGCCGTTCCAACTTGTTGTGCCTATCGGCAAAGAACTCCGCAGGCCTTAGATCAAGCATCGTTAGGACCCCTGCACTTAGCGAGAAATAGTTGGAACGGCACTAGTCCGCATCTTTCATGATCGCGGCGGTCGCAGGCAAGACGAGCCGGGATCGCCGTTGGACGCGTTCACGCGATGCGGGCTAAAATTGATTCATAAAGGTGTTTTTCGGTTCTGTTCTGGGATAGTGTTTTCTGTAAGGAACTTGCCGGGCTGATTTCCGGCATATTCCTGAGCTGGCGTAGCTCAGCTGGTAGAGCAACTGATTCGTAATCAGTAGGTCGGTGGTTCGAGTCCACTCGCCAGCACCGACAATCCGATGCTTGCATCGTTCGCGAGCAGGCATTTTTCCATGACCCCTGTCGCTGCCGGGCGCGCGGCTGCATGGGGCCGGGATGCCGCAGACGGCGCCTTGAGGTGATGGTCATGACTAACAGAGCTGTGGTTTGCTTTTGCGCGGGAATGGCGCTCGCCGCTGGCTGGGCGAACGCGGATGAAGCCAGGGTCCAGCAGATCCTGCGGGCCCGGCTCCCGACCATGGTCATCGAGAGCGTCACCCGATCGCCGCTCGCGGGCCTCTACGAGGTCGTGCTCGACGGGGAGATCGTCTATACCGACGAGAAGGCGGAATATTTTTTCGGCGGCAACATTTACGACATCCGCACGCTGCCGCCCCGCAACGTGACGCAGGAGCGCACCAACGCGCTGGCGGCGAAGACCTTTGTCGATGCGCGCGAGCTTGCAATCAAGCGCGTCAGGGGCGGCGGCGGGCGCACGCTGTTTACTTTCGAGGATCCCAACTGCGGGTACTGCAAGGCTCTGACGAGAGAGTTCGCCAAGATGGATGATGTCACCATCTACACTTTCCTGATGCCCCTGCTTTCCCAGGATTCCGTCGACAAGTCGCTCGCCGTGTGGTGCGCGAAAGACCGGGCCGCGGCGTGGGAAGACCTGATGTCGAGCGGTGTTATGCCCGAGAGCGGAAAATCCTGCCCCAACCCCCTCAATCGCATAGCCGCCATCGCGCGCCGGTTCCAGATCCAGAGCACGCCTGCGATCTTCCTCGGCGACGGCAAGCACATCGGCGGCATGCGCAGCGCCGCGGATATCGAAAAGGCGATGGCTGCGATCAAGTGACCGGGCATACGGAAGACGCCTTTTGTGCCGGACGCTCAACGGGAGCGGTCCGCTAGCCGGCATAAAAAAAGATCGCCGTCCGGTGACTTTTTTATCTGGACCGGCTGAAAAAGGATCAAGCAGCCGTGGCGGCCCTTCCCGACAGTTCACGCTTGATAGCATGGATCGCCCGGTCCAGATCTTCCTCGTTGTTGAAGAAGGACATGGAAAGCCGCAACGCGTCGTCCTTGACGTTGGTGACGACGCGGTGATTCTCCCGCAGCCGCTCCATCAGCGCGGCCGCGTCCGGGACCAGCACGTTGACGATCTGGGCGCGTTCTTCCCACGGCTCCGGCGTGGCCGTCTTCAGCCCGGCGGACTTGGCGCCGAGCAGCCGGGCCATCACGGAGCGCGTCTTGGCGACGTGGGTCGCGGCCCATGCGGCTACGCCTGCATTCTCGTAGACATCGCGCATGTATTCCTGCAAAGCCCGCTCCTGGCAGCGCGGCGGTATGGTCTTGCGCGCGACGTCGAGGTAGGTCCAGCGCGCGAGCGTGGGAAACTCGCTGCGCAGCGCCGTCCAGTCAGGCGTTTTTCCTTGGGGTTTGGCCATCACGCATCACCCATCACT
>CAYYZZ010000007.1:0-5787 GCA_964476235.1 uncultured Streptomycetaceae bacterium
AGGAACACGCCCGCAAGCCAGCGCGGGCGGCTCAGCACGTCCGTCACGTTGCGGGTGTTGAAGTGGATCGGCACCTCGAAGCCGTTGCGGTGGTTGTATTCCCGGTTGGAGGGAGCCGCCCCGTCCACCGTCACCATCAGCGCCTCGCATCCCGCGTCCTTCGCGCGCCCGACGATCCTGTGGGACAGCGAGCGGTCAGACCACATGTAGAGCTGGAACCAGAGCCGCCCGCCCGCCTGCGCGGCGATCGTCTCCATCGAGGTCATCGAATTGGTCGCGACGGTGAACGGGATGCCGGCGGAGGCGGCGGCGCGCGCCACGCCGAGCTCGCCCTCGTACGCGAGCAGGCCCGCCGTGCCAGTCGGGGCGACCACGATCGGCATCGGCTGTTTCTTTCCGAACAGCGTGATTTCCTGGCTGCGCCCCGACACGTCCACCAGCGTGCGCGGCTTCAGCCGGATGCGCTCGAGCGCGGCGCGATTGTTGCGCAGCGCGGCCTCGTCTTCAGTGCCCCGGTCCACGAACTCGAACACGCCCCTCGGCAACCGGCGCCGCGCCATCTCCCGCAGGTCATGGATGTTGTATGCCCCCAACGTCTTGTCTTTCATCCTTCGTCCTTCATCCAAGAGTTGGCAGTTGGCAGCCGCCAGTTGGCAGCAACTGCAAACTGTCCACTGCAAACTGCAAACTTGTCGCCGTCACACCGTCGCGACGGGGGTGACGGGCGACCCTGCCGCGCCGGGCAGGCGCAGCGGCGGCGCAGTGAGCAGGAAGCGGCTGCGGCGATTCTCGCGCAGCCAGGCCGCCAGCTCCGTCAGGTACCACAGCTCGCCAAGATGAATTCCCAGCTTGACCAGGCAATGCTGGTGCAACGGCAGCGCCGGACCGCGATGAGGCAGCCGCGGATCCGCGCCGAGCGTGGAGGAGCGCTCCACGGCGAGGTTGTCGGAGGCGATCGCCGCGACTCCGGTGTCGGCTATCCACTCCAGCAGTTTCTTGTCATATCCATCCATCACGGCGCAGGCATGGCGGATGGATTGGTCGAGCTTGCCGTCGGCGTCCCGGATCAGCTGCCCGAGGCCGGTGTGGATGCAGACGATGTCGCCCTTCTCGACCTGGACGCCGTCCGCCTTCATGACCTGCGACAGCATGCTGAAATCGACCTCGACGCGCTGGTCGCCGAAGTGATGGCGCAGGTCGAGCATGACCGCGCGCCCCTGCACGCCGGTCTCGGCCATGTTGGCGATGCCCAGGTTGATTGCGCCGAGATCGCCCTGCGTGCCGCGGCCGGCGCCGTCGACGATCTGGAACCCGTTGTAGAAAACCTTCTCTTCCGCCCCGTCGCCGTCCGCATCGAACATCATGCCCTTGTGCGGAAAGCCGTCCCAGTGCGTCGAATACTGGGTGTAGAGCATGACCGCCTCGTCGGAACCGACGTCGGTGAAGCGCGGGTCCACCTGCTCGAAGGCGAGGTTGAAATAGAGAAATTCGCCGCGTTTGACCGGATGAAAGACCGGCGGCAGGCGGGCGGCATTGAGGACGTTGCCGCCGGGCCGGTCGAGCGGATGGCAAAGACAGAATACGCGGCCCGTTTTGACTTCCTGCAGTGCGCGCAGCCGCAGCGCCTCGGTCAACAGGTTCATCCGGCCGCGCTGATCGTCTTCTCCGAACTCACCCCAGTTCGCCCCTTCCGGGCGCTTCTTCCAGCGTTGGGTCATGAGATGCAATCCCCCTTTCGATACGGCGTGACGTGGCGATGCATGACATGATAAGGCGTGACGAGGTGGAGCGCGACACGGTCAGGCGCGACCGGAATAAAAAACCCCGCCGTGGCGGGGTTTGTGCCGATATCCGGTGCGGCGTTACTGATCCGGCTTCTTGTCCTTGTCGCTCCACCACAGGTAGGCGAAGAAACCGACGATCATGCCGATGAAAATGATGCCGAAGATCACGACGTAGACCATGTCCACCGTTGCAGACGGCGCATCGGCCTTGCTCATCCCCTCGGTGGCGGCCAGAACCGGAAAAGACGTCAGGAAGAAAACGACCGTCGATAACAATTTTTGCATATCGCTCCTCAGCACTTGCTCGCGCGATCAATGGCGGCCGGGGCGCCCGCTTCCCGATTCCGGCATGGACCGCGATGTCGGAAACTGGCTGTAACTCGTTGAACAGCATACAGCATCGCGCTTACGTCAGACTTACACGGAAAGCCAGCGCCTGCGTTAAACTGGCGGCCTAGTCCGTATGGTGGTGATAGAACCTATCTCAATAATAGGAGAAAAGACCATGAAGGCATTGCAATCCCGCTTGAAGCGGGCCTTACCCGCGCTGTGCGCGGCCGTGCTGGCATTCACCGCGCAGCACGCCGCGGCGCAGGCTTTCCCGTCGAAGAATATCCAGATGGTCGTGCCCTACACTGCCGGCGGCTCGATCGACCTCTTCAGCCGCGCCGTGGCCCAGCGGCTCACGGCGGCCTGGGGCCGGAACGTGATCGTGGACAACCGCCCCGGTGCGAGCGGCATGATCGGCACCGAAATCGTCACCAAGATGGAACCCGACGGCCACGTGCTGCTCGGGCACACCTCATCGTATCCCGCCACCGCCGCCGTGCGGGCGAAGCTGCCCTTCGATCCGGCGCGGGCCATCGTCCCGGTCGCGATGATCGCCAAGGCCCCGATGCTGATGGCGGTCCACCCCTCGGTGCCGGCGAAGTCCGTGAAGGAGTTGATCGCGGTCGCCAAGCGGACGCCCGGCGGGCTCAACTACGGGTCGTCCGGGGCGGGCGGCAACAACCACTTTTCCGGCGGGCTGTTCGCCGCTGCCGCGGGAATCAAGATGACCCATGTGCCGTACAAGGGCATCTCGATGGCGACCGCCGCGCTGGTCTCCGGGGAAATCGAGGTCGTGATCGCGAGCGCAGCCGCGCTCATGCCGCAGGTGAAGGCGGGCAGGCTGCGCGCCCTCGGCGTCACCAGCCCGGAACCGTCCTCGTTGATTCCGGGGCTGCCGGCCATCGGCCAGTCCGGCGCGCCGGGCTACTCCTACGAGCTGTGGTGGGGCGTGTTTGCCCCGGCCGGCATGTCCGCCGAGCGCCTCGGTCTCATCAACAGCGCGATCAACAAGATATTGGCGGGCGACGACATGAAGAAATTCCTCGATAACGAGGGCGCCGAGCCGTGGCCGCTCACGCCGCAACAGCTCGACGGGCTCCTCGTCAGGGAAATCGACCGCTACAAGAAGGCGGCGCAGATTGCGGGGATCCCGCCGCAGTGAGGCGGGAAGGACGAGGGATGAGGGATGAGGGATGAGGGATGAGGGATGAGGGATGAGGAAAATTCTAAATCGTATTGCCTTTTGCCTTCTGCCTTTTGCCTTCTGCCTTGAAATCGCAACAGCGCATGCGCAGACCTATCCGGCGCGCCCGATCCGCCTGATCGTGGGTTTCTCGGCGGGCGGCGCAACCGACCTGTCCGCGCGGTATATCGCCCAGAAGCTGTCGGAAACGATCGGCCAGCAGGTGGTGGTGGAAAACCGTCCCGGCGCGGCGAGCACGCTTGCCACCGAGCTGGTCTCCCGCAGTGCGCCCGACGGCTATACGCTGCTCTACGCGAACGCGACCGTCGCGATGCCTTCCCTCTTCGCCAAGCTGTCCTACGACGTGCGCAAGGACTTCGCGCCCGTGTCGCTGGTGGGATACGGCCCGCTGGTGATGGTCGCCCACCCTTCCCTGCCCGTGAAATCGGTCAAGGAGCTGGTTGCCCTCGCGCGGCGCAAGCCTGGCATGCTCAACTACGGCACCGCCGGGGTCGGCAGCATGACGCATCTCGGGATGGCGCTGTTCGTGTCGATGACGAACGTGGACATGGTGCACATCCCCTACAAGGGGAGTTCGCTGGCCTCGATCGGCATCATGACGGGCGAGGCGCAGCTCATGTTCAGCTCGCCCGCCGCCGTCCTGGGCCAGGTCAAGGAAGGCCGGCTGCGCGCGATCGCGGTCTCCGGCACGACGCGCAGCGCGGTGCTGCCCGACGTGCCGACTCTAGCCGAGGCCGGGCTCGCCGGCTACGATGCGACCTCCTGGTACGGCTTTCTCGCGCCCGCCGGCACGCCGCGGCCCGCCATCTCGAAACTGGGAGCGGAAACCGTGAAGGCGCTCACCGCCGCCGACCTGAAAGACCGGCTCATCAGCCAGGGTATCGAGCCGGCCAGGGGCGGCGTGGAGGAGTTCGCCGGCTACCTCAATGCGGAGATTGCGAAGTGGGCGAAGGTCATCAAGGCGGCCGGCATACCACCTCAGTGATGAGTGATGAGTGATGAGTGATGAGGGAAGAAAAGTTTGCAGTTTGCAGTGGGCAGTTTGCAGTAACTGCCAGCTGACGGCTGCCAACTGCCAACTTATCAGTCACCGGTCACTGGTCACGAGCCTGTGCGCACTGGTCTGCGCGCTGGCAGGCGTGCAGCACGTTCACGCACAGGCGTACCCGGTGAAGCCGATGCGCATGATCCTCGGCACCGCGCCCGGCGGTCCGATCGATTTCTCCGCGCGCATGACCGCCCAGAAGCTCACCGAGGCGCTGGGACAGTCCGTCGTCGTGGACAACCGCACCGGCGCGAGCGGCACGATCGCCACGGAATACGTTGCCCGCGCCACGCCCGACGGTTACACGCTGCTGATGGCGAGCGCCGCGACGCTGTGCATCACGCCGCACCTCTACAAGAAACTCTCTTACGACACGCTCAGGGACTTCACGCCCATCAGCACCGTGACGGGGGTCTCCTACCTGTTCGTGGTGCATCCGTCGCTCCCCGCGAAATCCGTCCAGGAGTTCATCGCGCTGGCGAAAGCGAAGCCCGGCCAGCTGCGCTTCGGCTCCGCGGGCAGCGGCTCGGTCACCCATCTCGGCCCGGAATTGTTCAGGAGCATGGCGGGCGTGGACCTGCTGCACGTGCCGTACAAGGGTGCGGGGCCCGCGATGATCGACCTGCTCGGCGGCCAGGGCCTCGATTTCATGTTCGACAGCCTGCTCACATCCATGCCGCTGGTGAAAGCGGGCAGGCTGCGCGCGCTCGCACAGACCGGCGCGCGGCGCTCCGCCTTGCTGCCGGACCTGCCCACCGTGGCGGAAGCCGGCCTGCCCGGCTACGAGTCGAGCACCTGGTTCGGGCTGGTGGGCCCGGCCAAGCTGCCGCGCGAGATCGTAGCGAAATTGAACGGCGCGATCGTAAAAGGACTAACGAACCCCGAGTTCAAGGAAAGATTGCTGAACCAGGGGATCGAGCCGATCGGCAACTCGCCCGAGGAGTTCGCCAGGCTGATACGGTCCGAACTGCCGAAGTGGGGAAAGATCGTGAAGATGGCGGGCGCGAAGCTGGACTGAACCGGTGCCGCGTCACCGTTTCAAGGGAAAAGAGGAAAGGTGAAAGGGAAAAGTCGAAGAGGAAATCGTTAGCAGGAGCGTTTTCCCCGCCCTTTTCCCTTTTCCCTTTTGCCTTTTGCCTTTTGCCTTTTGCATTATTCATCCCTCAGCCCGATCGCCTTGATCAGCTAGCCGAAGCGCGCGAGCTCGCTCTTGATGCGCGCCGCAAGCTCCTGCGGCGTGCTGGCCTCGGCATCGTACCCCTGAGAATTCATGCGCTCGCGGAACTCCGGCGATTTCATGCTGGCGGAAATGGCGGCGTTGAGACGCTCGACCGCCTCGCGCAGCATGCCACGCGGACCGTGCATCGCGATCCACTGTGTCGTCTCGAAGCCGGGCACGCCGCTCTCCGCGATCGCCGGCACGC
>CAYYZZ010000007.1:5887-24919 GCA_964476235.1 uncultured Streptomycetaceae bacterium
ATCCACTGTGTCGTCTCGAAGCCGGGCACGCCGCTCTCCGCGATCGCCGGCACGCTCGGCAGCGCCACCGTGCGCTTCGCCGAGGTGGTGCCCAGCGCGCGGACCTTGCCGTTGACCACCAGCGGATGCACCGAGCTCGCGGTCGCGAACATTACGGAATGATGATGCGCACCGTCTTCGCGGGATAGCCTTGTGCAACCGCGGCCGGTGGAACGGCAACCGCGGCAACGCACAACGCAAAGATGGCCAGCAGTTTCATTTTCCGTGACTTCGTCACTCAGATTTGACCCCCGCGGCCTTGATGACGCGAGACCAACGGTCCCAATCCTTCTGCAGGAATGCGGCGAAGTCGGCCGGCGAGCCCCCGACGGTGACCGCGCCGAGCACCCCGAGCCGCTCCCTCGATTCAGGCCTGGCGAGGGACTTGTTGATCTCCTCGTTCACGCGGTTGATGACCGATGCCGGCGTTCCGGCGGGGGCAAGCATGCCGACCCACGGCGCAGTGTCCTCGAAGCCCGCAAAACCCGACTCTGCCATGGTGGGTACGGACGGGTAGTCGGGATGCCGCTTCACGGTTCCGGCCGCGAGCACCTTCAGCTTCTTCGCGGCGACCTGGTCCGCGATGCCGATCATCGGATAGAACATGAACGTTACCTGGCCCGACATCACGTCGATCAGCGCGGGCGCGTTTCCGCGAAAAGAAATGTGGGTCATCTTCACGCCGGCATGGGTCTCGAACATGGCGGCGGCAAGATGCGCCGATCCGCCGTTGCCCGCGGAGCCATACGTCACTTCGCCGGGATGCCTTTTCGCGAGCGCCACGAGTTCGCGCACCGAGTTCACCGGGGTTGACGGGCGCGTGACGATCAGCAGCGGCAGCACCGCGGAAAGATTGACCGGGGCAAAGTCCTTGAATGGGTGGTACTTGACCTTGTTCTCCAGCAGGATCGCGTTCACGATCAGAGAAAGAGAAGAGAACAGCATCGTGTAGCCGTCCGGCGCAGAGCGGGCAACCGCCTCGGTGGCGATGACCGCGTTCGCGCCGGTCCTGTTCTCGACGATGAAAGACTGCCCAAGCGAGGCAGTCATGTCCTGCGCGAGGATGCGCGCGATCACGTCGGTCGGCCCGCCCGCCGCAAAGCCCACGACGAGCCTGACCGGTTTCGCGGGGTACTGCTGGGCGGCCGCATGCGGGACCGCGCACGCCGCCGCGAGAATCGACAGCACGCAAAGCGCTTTTCTCATGACCGCTCCCCTTTTGCGGTTCAATGGTTACCGATAGAACTTCGACGCCATGACCTGGCAGCGCTTGATGAGGCGGTGCTCGTCAGGTCCGTAATCGGCAACCGCGTTGTGTATCGTCCCGATGTCTTCCCACATGAGCACGTCGCCCGGCTGCCAATGAAAAGTATATCGATACTCCGGCTTGAGCTGGTGCGCGAACAGGAACTCCAGCACCTCGCCGCTCTCCTTTTCGGGCAGCTCGTTGATGCGCACCGAGTAGCCGGGGTTGGCATAGAGCACCTTGCGCCCGGTCAGTGGGTGGGTGAGGAAGATCGGCTGCGACACCGGTGGCTTCTTCTTCCGTTGCGCCTCGGTGAGCGGCGGCCGCTTGCTGCCTTTCTCCCGGCGCATCATCTCCCAGAATTTTTCGAAGTCGTGCAACACGGTCATGCCGTCCAGACGTTGCCTGAGATCCGCGGGCAGGCCCTCGTAGGCAGCCTGCATGTTGCTGAACTCGGTCGCGCCGAGCGGCTTCCCGTCGCGATGCGGGATTTTGATGCCGTAGAGGACGTTCGCGAACGCGATCATCCGGCTGTACGACATGTCGGTGTGCCAGTCCTGCCCGGCGTCCGCCAGCCCGATCGGCTTGCCGTTCTCCACGATGTTGGAGAGGATCATCACCTCCGGCACGCCCGGCTCCTGGTAGGTGTTCGCCACGTTGATTTCCAGTTCACCGAAGCGGGCGCTGAAGTTCCTGAGATCCTGTCCGCTCAACTGCTGGCGGGGAAAACGGACGACCCCGTGGTTGCCCAGCGCGCGCAGGACAAGGTCATAGGCCTCGGCCGACAACGGCCGCGCCAGATCGAGCCCCTCGACCGTGGCGCCGAGGGCTTGCCCGCTACCCGTGACCTTGAGCATTGTTCTACACGGAAGCGGAGATCTTCGCGCCGATGATCCGGTCGTAGTTGCTCTCGGGATCGAGCAGGCCCCAGTCGGTCATCCAGTCGTGCAGGTGCTCGTACTCCTCGCGCGTGTAGGGGCGCGGGGCGACGTAGCGGAACCGCGGCAGGTAGAAATCGTCCTCGGTGAGCCTCATCACGTCCGCCGGGACCTCGCGGATCATGTACTTGAGATAAGGCCGTATGTTCCGGTTGATCTGGTTCACCGCCTTGTTGATGGCGCGATTGATCGCGGCGTACATCTCCGGGTCCACTTCCGGCGTGGCCACCTCGGCGCCCTCGTAGAAAGCTTCGCAGATGATCTTGAGTCCCTTCTTCGCGGCGACCGTGATCCACGGCTCCATCACCGCGGCGGCCTCGACCTTGCCTTCCTCGAGGAACCGCAGGCGTTGCCTGGGACCGCCCACGTGCACGGCGCGGACCTCGCTCTTGCTGTTCATCGAGCCGCCGAGCATGGAGAGCGTGATGTAGTGCGAGCCGGCGTGGAAGTTCACCGCCACGGTCTTGCTGCTGAGGTCCTGCGGCACGTTGCAGGGAGAATCCCCGCGCACGACGATCGCCTGCGTCGCGATGGCGGCACGCTTGCTGATGACCCTGACGTTCTGCGCGCTGTCCTGCGTGCGGCGGATCTGCCCCCACTCGCAGGCGCGGTACATGCAGAACTCCCCTTTCTCGATGCCCTCGTGCCAGCCGTAGGATTTCACCAGCCGGTGATCCTCGATCGGCTTGTCGGGGACCTCCTTGTCGCGGTCGCGGCCCGAGCCGGCCGGAACGAGCTCGACGTCGTAGCCTTCCTCGGCGAAATAGCCCTCCTGCTTTGCCACGTGATACGGCAGGGAAAAAACGGCGTTGTTGACCTCGATCCGGGTTTGCTTGAGCGCCATGGACATGCCCTCCAACAGTGCAAGAATGAAGGCAGAAGCTGAAGAATGAAGTTCCGCCTCAGTGCCGGGGTGACGGGGGAATAGTTTACACCTCGTCCCCGGCACGGGATTCGGAATTCAAGACCCGCCCTTTTTCGTGTCATACTGAATGCGCGCCGGAAACATGGACGGTGGACTGCCCGGGGAGGAGACACATGAGATCCATTATCTGCGGCGGCTTGATCGTGCTCGCAGCGTCACTGGCGGGTAACGCACCGACACACGCACAGTACCCGAATAAAACGATCCGTCTCATCGTGCCCTTCGCGGCGGGAAGCGCAAACGACACCGTGGCCCGCTTCGTCGCTCCGGCGCTTTCGTCGGCGCTGGGCCGGCCGGTGGTGATCGACAACCGGCCCGGCGTAGGGGGCAATATCGGCGCGGAGATCGCCGCCAAGTCGCCGCCCGACGGCTACACGGTGATGATGGGCAACATCTCCCACGCCATCAGCATGACGCTCTACGACAAGCCCGGTTTTGACCTGGCGAAGGATTTCGCGCCGGTTTCGTTGCTTGCGTCCGGCTCGTTCCTGCTGGCGGCGCATCCTTCATTGCCTGTGAAGTCGGTGAAGGAGTTGGTCGCGCTCGCAAGAAAGCGTCCGGGGCAGCTCAACGTCGCGATATCGGGCTCGGGCATTTTCCTGGCGTCGCAGTTGTTCCAGAACATGACGGGCATCAGGCTGACACAAGTTACCTACAAGAGCACGCCGCAGGCCGTGACCGGCCTGGTCAGCGGCGAGGTATCGGTCGGTGTCCATGCGACCAGCTCTGCGCTTCCCCATGTCCGGTCCGGGAGGATGCGCGGGCTCGCGGTTACCGGTGCGCACCGCCTGTCCATTGCGCCCGATCTTCCGACCGTCGCCGAGACGGGCGTGCCGGGCTACGAGGCGAGCCCCTGGTATGGCTTCCTCGTCCCCACCGGCACGCCGCAGGATGTCATTTCGCGCCTGCACGCCGAGTCGGTGAAGTCGCTCAGGCAGCCGGAGGTGAAGGAGCGGTTCGCCGGCACCGACCTCGAGACCATCGGCTCCGCGCCCGAGCCGTTCGGGACCTACATCGTCAATGAAATCACGAAGTGGGGGAAAATCGTGAAGGCGAGCGGCATGCGGCCCGAATGAGTATGCGCAAGACCTCGAAGCGGCCCCCTTCAGCGAACCGGCCGCACGCCGACCCGCTCTACCGCTTCGCGCCGGAGCGGGGCGGTCCGCCGCGCCGCTATCCGGACCTGCACGATCATATTCGCCGGCTCGCGCGCGAGGGACTCCTCGTCGTGGTGGATGAGCCGATCAACAAGGACACCGAGATGCACCCGCTGGTGCGCTGGCAGTTTCGCGGCGGCATCGAGGAGAAGGATCGCAAGGCGTTCCTGTTTACCCAGCCCGTGGACAGCAAGGGGCGGAAGTACGACTCCGCGGTACTCGTCGCGGGGCTCGCCGCGAGCCGCGACGTCTACCGCGTGGGCATGGACATGCCGCTCGACAAGATCGGGCCGGCGTGGATCCGCGCCCTCGCCAACCCGGTCAAGCCGCGCCTCGTGAAGAGCGCCCCCTGCCATGAAATCGTGATCCGCGGCAAAGACCTCGACCGTCCGGGCAAAGGCCTGGACGGACTGCCGGTGCCGATCTCGACGCCGGGCTGGGACAACGGGCCTTATCTGACGGCCGGCCACTACATCACCCGGGACCCCGAGACGGGCATCCAGAACCTCGGCAATTACCGCGGCCAGATCAAGGCCCAGCGCCGTCTCGGAATGAACCCGTCTGTTGAAATCCGGCCCGGAATCTACGTGCATTGGCAGAAATACAAGGCGATGGGGAAGCCCATGCCGTGCGCGGTGGTGGTCGGCGCACCGCCCGCGGTGTCCTACTGCGCCGTGCAGAAGATGTCCGAGCAGCTCGACGAGCTATGGGTCGCCGGCGCGCTTGCGCGGGCCCCGATCAACGTCGTGAAGGCCAGGACGGTGGACGTGCTGGTGCCGGCCGAAGCCGAGTTCGTCATCGAGGGCTACGTCAACACCGAAGTGCTCGAGCCCGAGGCGCCGTTCGGCGAATCGCACGGTTACGTCAATCTGCAGGAGTACAACGCCTTTATGGATGTGACGGCGATCACCCGGCGCCGCCACCCCGTCCTGACCTCTTTCATCAGCCAGGTCACGCCGAGCGAGTCGAGCACCATCCGCCGGGTGGCGATGGAGCCCGTGTTCCTGAATTACCTGCAATCGACGCTCGGCATCCGCGGCGTCATGCGCGTCTCGATGCACGAGCCCCTCACCAGCGTGATCGCCCTGATCGCCATCCAGTTCCGGCGCGATACGCCCAAGACCGAGATCTGGCGGGCGCTCTACGGCACAGCGTCTCTGCACCGCTATGCCGGCAAGTGGATCGTCGCGATTAACGAAGACATCGATCCGGAAAACAGCGACGCGCTGTTCTGGGCCATGTGCTACCGCACCCAGCCGCAATACGACGTGAAGGTTCTCGACCGCAAGGATGCCGGCCACGGGCCCAAGGGGCCGCGCGACGGCGGCGAATCCGCCGCAGTGCTGATCGACGCGACGCTGAAGGGCGTCTACGCCCCGGTGGCGCTGCCCAAACGCGAGTACATGGAAAATGCGAGACGCATCTGGGAACGCCTGGGGCTCGGCGCCTTGAAGCCCGAGCCGCCGTGGCACGGCTATGATCTCGGCTTCTGGCCGGCCGATCTCGCGCAGGAAGCCGAGCTTGCAGTGCAGGGTGAATACTTCAAGACCGGGGCGAAGGCCGCCAAGGCGCGGCGCCGCGATATTGCAATGAACACGCCGATCAGCCAGATCCCGGGCAAGGCGTCGAGTTCGTCCCGCGGTCCGCGCTTCGAGCAGGACGATTAGGAATTTGTCGGCCCGAAAGCCGACAAATTCCTGAAAAATGGGAATCGGTATGAAACCAAATCAAACCTTTTTCATAGCCGTGCTTGCGCTGTTATGCGGAAGCGTGCCTGATGCGCGGTCACAGGACTGGCCGCAGAAACCGGTGCGCCTCATCGTGCCGTTCCCGCCGGGCGGCGTTACCGACAACATCGCGCGCCACACGGCGGACTGGCTGACCCGCAGGCTCGGGCAGAACGTGATCGTGGAGAACAGGCCGGGCGCGAGCGGAGCGATCGCGGTCGAGTTCGTCGCGAAGTCCCCGGCCGACGGATATACGCTGTTGATGGCGCCGCTGCCGCAAATGGCGATACTCCCGGCGATGACCCGGACGCCCTACGACCCGGAAAAGGACTTTGCGCCCATCACGATCGTCGGCAGCAATGTTTTCGCCCTGGCCGTCCACCGATCGCTACCGGCGGACACGCTGCCGAAGTTTGTCGCGTTCGTGAAGGCCCGCCCCGGGCAGGTTTCCTACGCCTCCGCCGGCAGCGGCACGGTCAGCCATCTGACCATGGCCCTGTTCATGCAGCGCGCCGGTCTCGACATGGTGCATGTTCCCTACAAGGGCGGCGGGCCCGCCGTCGCCGACGCGGTAGCGGGGCATGTCGCGCTCTACTTCGGCAACCTTTCCGAAGTGCTGCCGCATGCCGGTGGAACGCGGATCCGGGTACTCGCCGTGTCGGGAGACAAACGCGCGGACCAGCTACCGGACGTGCCCACCGTGGCGGAGTCGGGCTACCCGGGATTCCGGACTTCCACCTGGAACGGTATCGCAGCACCCGCCCGGACGCCGCAGGCGGTCATCGAGCGCGTCGCCAGGGAGATGCGGCCTGCCGCGAACGATGCGGGCTTCGTCGGCAAGCTGCAGGTGATCGGCGTCGATGCGATCTGCGGCACGCCCGAGGAGTTTGCCAAGACCCTGAAAGCCGACATGGCGATTTGGGCGGAAGCCGTCCGCATCTCGGGCGCGAAAGTGGAGTAAGTCGGGCGCCCCTAGACGATGGCCGCCGCCTTGCGGACGCTTTCGATCAGCGAGGTGCGCAACAGAAATTGGCGGTGCGCGGCTGGATCCGCCGCGGTGCGGCGTAACTGATCAAAATTGGCGGCGCGCACGGCCGGGTCCTTCTCCTCCAGCCGCTTCTTGTTGTTGACCGTCTGGCTCTGGACGAACTCGATGTTCAGCGGCCGGCGGCGGCGGTCGTAGAGGTCGAGTTCGTCCTCGGCGCCCTCCCCGCCGCAGAACCGTGCCAGCCGCTCCGCCAGCTCCACGCCGTCGTGTATGCCGCAGTTCAGGCCGAGCCCGCCGATCGGATTGTTGACGTGCGCGGCGTCGCCGGCCAGCAGCACGCGGCCCTTGCGGAACGTCGCCGCGACGCGCTGATGAGCCTGGTAGAGGTTGCGGTGGACGATTTCGTACGGCGCCGTTTTGGGGAAGAAGCGCTGCAGCCGCAATTGCACGCCGTCATCGCCCAGCGCCTCCTCGTCGCTCTCCTCCTTGCGCGTGGGGAACACCACCCGCCACTGGCCCCTGCCGTCATCGCCGGCGACCTTGAACAGGTTCGCCCACTCGTCGGGATCGGAGAAATAATTGCGATAGCAGTAGCCGCGCTCCACCTCGAAGTCGAACCGCGTGGTGAGCACGACGAAGCGCTCCGGAAAGGTATAGCCCTCGAATTTAATCCCGAGCGCCTTGCGCACCGTGCTGCGGCCGCCGTCCGCGCCGACGAGGAAGGCGCCGCGGAATTTCTTCCTGCCGCCCGGCGTATCCACCGTCAGATCGACGTGGTCTTCGCCTGCATCAACCTCCGTCACGCGGGCCGAAAAGTGTAATTCCGCTTCCGGCAATACGCTGAGGCGGTCGATCGCCAGCCGCGCAAGCTTGTGCTGCTCGCACTGCACGACGAACGGGAAGCGCGTGTCCTGGCGCAGGACCTCATGGTCGAACTCGGCGATCAACGCGCCGCTGGGGCGGTCCCGGAACTGGAACGTGCGCGCCGTGAGCCCGCGGCGGATGACTTCGTCGACCAGGCCGAGGCCGGCCAGCAGCTCCAGCGTCGCCGGATGGGTGGTCGCCGCGCGAGGAGCGTCATTGATGCGAGCGTCGGCTTCGAACACCGTGACCGGAAACCCGCGCTGCGCCAGTGCCAGCGCCGTCACGACCCCGACCGGGCCGCCGCCGGCGATCAGGATGCGCTCTGTCATGAGTTGTCAGTTATCAGTTGGCAGTTGGCAGTGGACACCTGACGGCTAGCGGCTGACGGCTGATAGCTGGCGGCTAGACATTCCAGAGCGGCTGGAATTGCGCCGCGACGACCTGGTCGTAGCGGGGGGCGCCTGAGAGGATGCCGAGGTCGCGTGCAAAGCTGTTCAGCGCCTCGACCGAGCGCTTCGAGATCGCGGGATCGTAAAAAGGCGCGTCGCGCCGGATGAGCTCGGCGATAAGGCCCGCTTCGGCCTCGGGGAAAAGTTTCCTGCCGACGGCTGTCGCGCGCGCCGGATCCTGCTTGAGCGCCTGCTGCGCTGCGACGAGCGCGCGCACCGCAGCCGTTACGACATCGGGTTCCCGGTCGATTTTCTGCTGCGTGGTCACCAGCGCGGGAAAAGTATAGTCGCGGGCAGCCGCTGGGCCATCCCCGCGTCGCGCATCGAGCACCAGCGTGCCGGTGCCGTTGCGCACTGCCACCTCCGCGCCCATGCCGTTGGCCCAGAAACCGTCGAGCTTACCCTCTTCGAGCGCCTTGGCCGCCGCCACGCCGAACGAGACGCCGGCGTCGGCGGTACCGGGCACGGGTCCGATCCGGACGTCGCGCTCCGGATCGATTCCGGTCTCGACGAGCATGCGCTTCAGGCCGTCCACGGGCCCGGGCGCCGCCCCGATGCGCAACCCCTTCACCGCGGACAGGTCGCCGCGCCTGGCGCCGAGGTCTTTGCGCAGCACCAGAAACCAGTACATATGCTGCGCGAGCGCCGCCAGCAACTTGCATCCGCTCCAGTTCTTGAACGCGTACAGCGGCGCATGCGCGGCCCCGGCCACGAAATCGAGCCGGCCGTCGCGCAATTCCTCGTAGGTGCGGGTGACGGGAAACAGGAGCTCGATCGTAGCGTCCAGGCCTTCCCGCTCGAAGTAGCCCAGCTCGACTGCGGCGATCGCCGGAAAATACGAGGGCGATACCAGGTCGGGAACGGCGATGCGCAACATCAGCTATTGGCGGTTAGCTATCAGCTATCAGCTAATCGGTTTGTTTCAAGCTGGTCGCCAAAAGCTAACGGCTGAAAGCTAGTCTTCATAGTAATGGACTTCGACCAGCAGGCAGCCGGTGTCCGACTTGAACGGTCCGTGCAGCGTGCCCGGCGGACGGCAGGCGTAGGTATGGGGCCCGTACTGGGTGCCGCCCCTGCCCTGCTTGTCGCAGCCGACGATGAGATCGCCGGACACCAGATAAACCTCTTCCCAGTACTCGTGCACGAACGGCTCGGTGGTGTAAACGCCGGGCGCAAAACGCAGGTGGCGCGTGCGGTGGCCGCGTTTTTTCTTCTCGTCGAGCGAGCCGGCGAGGATCTGCTGCTCGATGCCGCGCGGATAGCCTTCCGGCGTCTCCCAACCTCTGCCAAGGTCGGGGGTGTAAAACTCCTTGTGCTCCTTGTGGATAGCCATGGGCTTGCTCCCGTGCGACCGTCTGCGCATCCTGCGCAGACGGTCGCGAAATCCTAGCACGTTAAGCCCGACAACAAAATCAGCGGGTTATCGCCGGGATCCCGCGCCCAGGACACAGGCATGGCGCGCCGGCCGAAAATGTTGCGCGCGAAGCGCGCATAATCATTGCCAAGACCGGACGCCATGCGCCGGCTCGGTTCCGCGCGTCGGAACAGACGAAGTACTTGCTGTTCAACGCGCGGTACCGCGAGCAACGTGAACGGGAGGAGACCATGCCGAACGATCTATCCAAACGTACGTGGAAAGAACCGGCTGCGGTTGCCGGAAACGGGCTCCTGGACCGCCGCGCGTTTCTCAGGGGCGGCGCCGCGTTCGCCGCGGCCATGACCGGTTATTCACTGGTCGAATCCGCGTCCGCCGAGACGCTCGTGGACGACCCGTGGAGCCGCGTGGCGGGCGACCTCGTTACGGATTACGGCGTGCCATCGCGATACGAGAAAAAAGTCGCGCGCACGTTGAGCAACCCCAACGGCGAGCCGCGCACCCAGCACGCGCGCACGCCGCATCATCTGCTTAACGGCACGTTCACGCCGAACGGCTTGCACTTCGTGATTTCGCACTCCGGCGACCCGGACATCGACCCGGACAAGCACCGCCTGGTGATCCACGGCCTGGTCAGGCAGCCGCTCGTTTTCACGGTCGAATCGCTCTCGCGCTACCCGCTGGTGTCGCGCATGTCGTTTGTCGAGTGCGGCGGCAACAGCTCGCCCCTGTTCTCCAAGGATCCGATCCAGGCCACGGTGCAGGCGCTGCACGGGCTGGCCTCTTGCGCCGAATACACCGGCGTGCGGCTCTCCACCCTCCTCGAGGAGACCGGTGTAGACGCGAAGGCAAAGTGGATCATCGCGGAAGGCGGCGACTCGCTGGCGTTGAGCCGCAGCGTGCCGCTCTCCAAGGCCCTGGACGACGCCATGATCGTGCTCTACCAGAACGGCGAGCGGCTCATGCCCGGCAACGGCTACCCGATGCGCCTGCTGCTGCCCGGCTGGGAAGGCAACATGAACGTCAAGTGGGTGCGGCGGATCAAGCTCGTCGAGCAGCCCGCCATGAGTTACTACGAGGCCCGCACCTACGCGCCGATCCTGCCGGACGGCAGGGCGTACCACTTCTACTTCCTTCAGGAAGTCAAATCGTTCATCACCCATCCGTCGTTCGGGATGATGATGAACGGGCCGGGCTACTACGAGATTTCCGGCATCGCCTATTCTGGCAACGGCCGGATCTCGAAGGTCATGGTTTCGGCCGATGGCGGCAAGAGCTGGGCGCAGGCGGCGCTGCAAGAACCCGTGCTGAGCAAGGCATTCACGCGGTTCCGCGTGCCGTGGCGCTGGGACGGCGGCCCCGCCGTTCTGCAGAGCCGCGCCTGGGACGAGGCCGGCAACGCGCAGCCCACCCGCGCCCAGATCGTGGCCGTACGCGGGCAGAGCGCGAGAACCCCGCCGGTAACGGCCTTCGTGAGCCAGCACTACAACGGACCGACGAGCTGGGCGATCGAGCGCACCGGGGAGGTGAAACATGTTTATGCGTAACCCCCAGCCTGTCGGACTGGGTGTCATGAACGGTCGGTGTGAACGCATGGGTAGTCGCTCCTGGTTACCGCCGAGCCGACAGGCTGAATTACTGCAACCCGTCGCAACCTGTTGTTCAATTTATGCAAAACCGCCCGCACGATAACGGGAGGAATTGACCGTGAAAACCTTATTTCCAGCCTACGCACGTGCCCTTCGAAAGCCAATCGGGGTCATTACCCTGGGTTTCATTCGAAAATCGCGGGCGGTTTTGCTGTTAGCAGAATGTCGGACACCTAAGTCCGACAGGCTGCTAGTGCTCGCACTTGCTCTCGTTTCGAGCGCCGCTTTTGCTCAAGGGCCGAATCTCGGAAAGCCGGTCAGTCCCGCCGAGATCGCGGCCTGGGACATCAGCGTTTCGCCCGACGGCAACGGTCTCCCGCCCGGCAGCGGCACGTCCGCCCAAGGCGCAAAGATTTACGCAGAGAAATGCGTCGCCTGCCACGGCGAGAACGGCAAGGGCGGCCGCAACATCGCGCTGGTCGGCGGCGCCCCGATCAGGAACATGGACTCGGCGCGGACCATCGCCAACTTCTGGCCTTATGCCACGACGATTTTCGATTACACGCGGCGGGCGATGCCGTGGCATTTGCCGAGGTCGCTCACCAACGACGAGGTTTACGCGCTGACCGCCTACATCCTCGCGCTCAACAAGCTCATCGGCGAGAACGATACGATGAACGCGCAGACGCTGCCCAAGGTGCAAATGCCGAACCGGGACGGGTTCATGCCTCGTTTTCCGGACAAGATGCCGTGACGGGTGGCGGGTAACGCGGTGACGCAGTGACGGTGTGATGCGGTGACGGACTGTCTGAACCGCCAGGGCGCCAAGGATTTACGGAAACTGTCAGCAACAAAAAACCCCGCTGCGGCGGGGTTTTTCGTCTTACCGGTCACCGGTCACCGGTCGTTAGCCACCGGTTGGGATTGGGTGTGCCTCGCCCGCAACGTGAAGCGGATGCAGCGCATCTGAATGAAGGTTCCGGACCAATAAATGCCCCATTACAGCCTGTCGGCTCGGCGATAACCAGGAGCGACTACCCATGCGTTCACACCGACCGTTCATGACACCAAGTCCGACAGGCTGCTAGGCAAGAACATCCAGCGCGCGTTCCTGGCGCAGCAGCTCGTAGATGAAATCTTCCAGCTCCGGCCCGAGCGCATCGCGCGCGGAAATCATCCCGACCGGGCGGTCATCCTCGACCACCGGCACGTGGCGGAAACCACCCTCGTACATGATGTGCAGCGCTTCCGGAAACGGCCTGTCCGGATGGATCGTCGTGGGCTTACGCGTCATGACGTCCGCCAGCCGCGTGGTACGGGTGTCCCGTCCCTCCGCCAGTACGCGAAAGAGCGCGTCGCGCTCCGTGAATACACCGACAAGCTTCCCCTCTTCCACCACCATCACGGCACCTACCTCCTTCTGTTTCATGAGCAGGGCGGCGTCGCGGACCGTGACGGTTTCGGGAGCCGTGACGAGTTCCTGATCCGCGATGATCTCTCTGATGGAACGGTTCGACATGGCAACCCTCCTTTTGCACAGTGCTCGAGAAGACCCCGGCTTCCAAGCAAGATCCGCCGCCGTGGCCCTGAATCATTCTACCCCTGCCTGAACAAAGAAATAGAAAAGAAATAGGGTCCGTCTCAAATTTCTCGATCGCCGGCTGAGTCCTATTGCCCGATAATCGAGTCTCACCCAAGTTCTTACGGACCCTATTTCTTACGCCATGAACCTCCAGCTCAGCATCGGCATCACCTCCAACCCGAGGACCTGGCCGATCCTCGACGGCCGGGTGAAGCCCGACGGTATCGATCTCATCCCGAGCCGGGTGCATCCTTCGGAGCTGTTCTGGCGCCAGCTGCGGTTCGCGGATTTCGACGTCTCCGAAATGTCGTTCTCCTCGCTGCTCATGGCCAAGTCGAAAGGGGACGACCGCTGGGTCGGCGTGCCGGTCTTTACCACGCGGAAGTTCTACCACGCCGCGATCCTGGTGCGGCGCAAGACAGGCATCGCATCGCCCGTCGATCTCAAGGGCAAGCGCGTCGGCGTCCCGGAATATCAGCAGACCGCGGCGCTCTGGGCGCGCGGCGTGCTCCAGGAGGAATTCGGGGTCGAGCCGCGTCACATGGAATTCTGGATGGAGCGCGGATCCACCCACAGTCACGCCGGGGCCCTCGGCTTCACGCCCCCCGCCGGGGTGACCATCCATACTGTCCCGCCCGAAAAAAACCTGGGCGGCATGATGCTTGCGGGCGAGATCGACGCGCTGCTCCACTACATCGTGGACGAAAACCTGGTCGATCGCAGCACCGCCGACCTGTGGAACCACCCGGACGTCGGCCCGCTGTTCGCGGACCCATGGGCAGAGGGCATCCGCTACTACCGGAAGACCGGCATCTTCCCCATCAACCATGGCATGGTCATCAAGCGCGAGATCGCCGAAAAGCACCCGTGGGCGGTGCTGAACATCCTGAAAGCATTCGACCGCGCAAACGATATCGCGAATCGCGAGCGCGTGGAGCATGCGGAGTACCACATCGCGACGGGACTGTTGCCGCGCGAGGGCGGCGCCGCGCTGCGCACGCCGGTGGTGTGTCACGGCATCCGCGCCAACCGCAAGACGTTGGAGACCGCGGTGCGTTACTCCCACGAGCAGGGGCTGACGGCGCGCGTCGTCAAGCTGGACGAGGTCTTCGCCGCCAGCGCGATGGAGCAGTGAAAAGGATGATGCGTGATGGGTGATGAGTGATGGGTGATGAGGATGGATGACAAGAAGAAATGAAAGAGGAGACCCGATGAAGCCATTCCGCTGGATACCGATAATGTTGATGCTCGCCGGGGGATTCGTCCTGGCGGGCGACTCGCTCGCACAATACCCGACGCGACCGATCCGGCTGGTCGTGCTGATCGCGCCCGGCGGCGGGCCCGATGTGGGCGCCCGCGGAATACAGCCGGCGCTTTCCGAGCGCCTCGGCCAGCCGGTCGTGGTCGAGAACCGCCCGGGATCGAACGGCAACATCGCGGGCGAGCTGGTCGCAAGATCGGCGCCGGACGGCTACACGCTGCTCTTCGGCGCCGACAGCCTGGTCGCGATCAACCCGCACATCTACTCGAAGATGGCGTTCGATCCGCTGAAGGATCTTGCGCCTGTCGCGACCACCATCATCACGCAGCTCATCCTGTCGGTGCACCCTTCCCTGCCGGCGAAGAACTTCAAGGAGTTCCTCGCGCTCGCGCGCCGATCCAGCCCGCCGCTGTATTACGCTTCGGGCGGCAATGGCAGCCAGCACCATCTTTCGACGGAGATGCTGAAGCAGCGCGCGGGCATCAATCTCGTGCACATCCCCTACAAGAGCGGCTCGCCCGCCGTCATCGCCGCAGTCGTGGGCGAAGTCCCGATCGTGATGGCCGGCAGCTCCTCGGGCCCGCTGGTCAGGGCGGGCAAGCTGCGGGCGATCGCGTCCACCGGCCGCGAGCGCCTGAAGCTTTTTCCGGACGTGCCGACGATCGGCGAGTTCTTTCCCGGCTACCAGGTCAACAACTGGCTCGGCATCTGGGCCCCGGCCGGCACGCCCGAGCCGGTGATCGCGCGGCTGCATACCGAGATCAACCGCGTGCTGGCGGTGCCCGAGATCGGCGAGCGCATCAGCGCGGTGGGCGGCGCGCAGCCGTGGATCACCACCCGCGAGGAATTCGCCGCGGCGATCCAGCGCGACTACGAGAAGTACGGCAAGGTGGTGAAGGAAATCGGCGCCCGGCTGGATTAGCAGGCTGATGCAAAACGCTCCAGAGTGCTTGATTTCCGTCATTCCCGCGCAGGCGGGTATCCCCTTCCCCCGCTTGCGGGGGAAGGTAGGATGGGGGCAGCAATAATTGATTTTCTTGATAGGCAATTTCTGGACTCCCGCCTGCGCGGGAGTGACGACCCCTTTTGCATCAAGCTGCTAGAGCCCGCACCCTGAAGAAACAAAAAACCCCGCCGAGGCGGGGCTTTTTGTTGGGACGGGTCACGGGTCACGGGTCACCGGTCACTCGTCACGCCTTCAGCGGCTTGAACCGAATGCGGTGCGGCTTCGCCCCCTCCTCGCCGAGGCGCTTCCTCTTGTCCGCCTCGTATTCCTGGTAGTTGCCGTTGAAGAGCTGAACCTTCGAGTCGCCCTCGAACGCGAGGATGTGGGTGGCGATGCGGTCGAGAAACCAGCGGTCGTGCGAGATCACGAGCACGCTGCCGGCGAACTCCAGCAGCGCGTCCTCGAGCGCGCGCAGCGTCTCCACGTCGAGGTCGTTGGATGGCTCGTCGAGCAGCAGCACGTTGCCGCCGGAGAGCGTGGCCGTGGCGAGGTGCAGGCGGCCGCGCTCCCCGCCCGAGAGGGTGCCCACTTTCTTCTGCTGGTCGGTGCCCTTGAAGTTGAAGCGGCCGAGGTAGGCGCGCGTCGGCATCTCGAACTTGCCGACCTTCAGGATATCCGTCCCGCCGGAGACGAATTCGAACACGGTCTGGTCGTTCGCCAGCTTGTCCCTCGACTGGTCCACGTGCGCGAGCTTCACGGTCGGCCCTATCTTCACCTCGCCGCGGTCCGGCTTCTCGGCCCCGGTGATCATGCGGAACAGCGTGGACTTGCCGGCGCCGTTCGGGCCGATGATGCCGACGATGGCGCCGGGCGGCACGCTGAAAGAGAGATCGTCTATCAGCAGGCGCTCGCCGTAGCCCTTGGAGACGCCCTTGAATTCGATCACGGAGTCCCCCAGGCGCTCGGCGACGGGGATGAAGATTTCCTGGGTCTCGTTGCGCTTCTGGTACTCGTACGAATTCAGCTCCTCGAAGCGGGCGATGCGCGCCTTGGCCTTGGCCTGCCGCCCCTTGGGATTCTGGCGGACCCACTCGAGTTCCTTCTTGAGCGCCTTCTGGCGTGCCGACTCGGTCGCCTCCTCCTGCTTGAGGCGCGCCCCCTTCTGCTCGAGCCAGGAGCTGTAGTTGCCTTCCCACGGTATGCCGTAGCCGCGGTCGAGCTCGAGGATCCACTGGGCGGCGTTGTCGAGAAAATAGCGGTCGTGGGTCACCGCCACCACGGTGCCGGGGAATTTCTGCAGGAACTGCTCCAGCCAGTCCACGCTTTCGGCGTCGAGGTGGTTGGTCGGCTCGTCGAGCAGCAGCATGTCGGGCTTGGACAGCAGCAGCCGGCACAGCGCCACCCGCCGCTTCTCGCCGCCTGAGAGCGGCCCGATCTTCGCCTCCCACGGCGGCAGGCGCAGCGCGTCGGCCGCGATCTCCAGTTGATGATCCGTCTCGCCGCCGCCGCTCGCCGAGAGTATGGCTTCATACTTGCTCTGCTCGGCTGCCAGCTTGTCGAAGTCCGCGCCTTCCTCGGAATAAGCCGCGTAGATCTCCTCGAGCTTGCGCTTCGCCTCCATCACCTCGCCCATGCCCTCTTCCACCGTCTCGCGCACGGTCTTGCCGGCGTCGAGCTGCGGCTCCTGCGGCAGGAAACCGACGCGCAGGTTCGGCATCGGTATGGCCTCGCCCTCGAAACTCGTGTCCACGCCCGCCATGATCTTCAAGAGGCTCGACTTGCCGGCGCCGTTCAGCCCCAGCACGCCGATCTTGGCGCCGGGAAAGAACGAGAGCGAAATGTCCTTCAGGATGGCGCGCTTGGGCGGCACGATCTTGCCGACCCGGCGCATGGTGTAAACGTATTGAGCCATTGATCAGTTCCGCTAGTGCAAAAGGGCTGCATGATAGCGGAAAACAGTGAGGGGTGAGGGGTAATGGCTAATGCAAAAAACAAACCCCGCCGCAGCGGGGTTTACCTATGGAGGACTGGGCGTTGAGCGGCGGCGGGCTGTCTGCTCGAACGCGAAGAGTTAAACCGGCGCCCGCGGCGCGGCTTCCGCACCCTGGGCGTCCGGGTTTAACGCTATTTGGGCTGGGGCACGATCCGCAGGTACGGCTTCGGCGACTTCCAGCCCTCCGGGTACTTCTTGCGCGCCTCGTCGTCCGAAACCGCCGCGACGATGATGACGTCCTCGCCCTGCTTCCAGTTCACGGGCGTGGCAACCTTGTGCTTCGCGGTCAATTGCAGGGAATCGATGATCCGCAGCACTTCGTCGAAATTGCGCCCGGTGGTCATCGGATAGACCAGCATCGTCTTGATGAGCTTGTCCGGGCCGATGAGGAAGACCGTGCGCACGGTCAGGTTATCCGCCGCCGTGCGGCCCTTCGCCGTGTCGCCCGCGCTCTCCGGGAGCATGTCGTAGAGCTTGGCAACCTCGAGCTTCGGGTCGCCGATCATCGGATAGTTCGGCGCGTGACCGGTCACGTCCTTGATGTCCACCGACCAGCGCTTGTGGTCTTCCACGGGGTCCACGCTGAGACCGATGATCTTGGTATTGCGCCGCTTGAACTCCGACTCCAGGCCGGCCATGGTGCCAAGCTCGGTCGTGCAGACGGGCGTGAAGTCCTTCGGGTGCGAAAACAGCACGCCCCAGCTGTCGCCGAGCCACTCGTGAAAGCGGATCGGGCCCTGTGTGGTTTCCGCACTGAAATCGGGGGCCTTGCTGCCGATGCGTAGAGTCATGGTTTTTCCATTTGCTTCTGGAACAAGATAATTCAGCGGAAGAACGCGAAGAGGGAAGCGGGGAGCTTGAACCAGGCCAATGCGCCCTCCGGCTCCGTTTCCCGCCCTTTTTCCTTTTGCCTTTTGCCTTCTGCCTTTCGGGCCTCCGCCCGGTCCATCTCCGCCTGCATCCGCGCCGCGCGGCGCGCCCATTCGTAACGGCCGGAGTCGTAGCACATTTGGGACCCCCTCTCAGGTGTCGAGTGTCGAGTGATGAGTGACGTTAAAGTGCGGGTTCATGCTACGCCCCGAGGGGAGTAATATCAACGCGCCGCCACAAGATGAATGAAACCAGGGCCCGTCCATGCCTAAGATAATAGGAATCGCCGGAAGCCTCCGGGAAAAATCGTTCAATGCCGCGCTGTTGCGCACAGCTATCGAACTGGCCCCGGGCGGCACCACGATCGAGGCGGCGTCGATCAAGGGTATCCCCCTCTACGACGGCGACGTCGAAGCAGCGCAGGGCCTGCCGCCGGCGGTGGTCGAGCTGAAAGAAAGAATCGCCTCCTCCGACGGATTGCTGCTGGTCACGCCGGAATACAACAATTCCATGCCGGGCGTGCTCAAGAACGCCATCGACTGGCTGTCGCGGCCGGCGTCGGACATTCCGAAAGTCTTCGGCAACCGGCCGGTCGCCGTCATGGGCGCCTCACCCGGCGGATTCGGCACCATACTTTCGCAGAATGCCTGGCTGCCGGTGCTGAGAACGCTGCGCATGCGCCCGTGGCACGGACCGCCGATGCTGGTCAGCGGGGCGGGCAAGGTCTTCGACCCATCCGGGGTCCTGACCGACCAGGAGGTGCGGCGCAGGCTCCAGGATTTCATTTCCGGCTTCGCCGCTTTCATACAAAAATGATCAAGCACGGCGCGCTGCTGCGGCTGGCGATCATGATGCTCGCGGCGGCGGCGTTGACTGTCGCGGAAGTTGGCGCGCAACAGTACCCCACGAAGCCAGTACGTGTGATCGTTCCATTTGCACCGGGCGGCGGCAGCGATATCCTCGCGCGGCAATTAGTACCAAAATTGAATGAAACTCTCGGCCAGCCGTTCGTCATAGACAACCGCGGGGGCGCGGGCGGGCTGGTCGGCACCGAGATCGCGCAGAAGGCGCCGCCGGACGGTT
>CAYYZZ010000007.1:25019-27663 GCA_964476235.1 uncultured Streptomycetaceae bacterium
GGCGCGGGCGGGCTGGTCGGCACCGAGATCGCGCAGAAGGCGCCGCCGGACGGTTACACGATTATCACGATTTCCGGCAGCTACGCCGCCAACGCGGCGCTCTATAAGTCCTCGCGTGAACCGGCGACTGCCGTCGCACCGATAATCGAGATCGGATTCAGCCCCTTCCTCATCGCGGTGCATCCGGCGGTTCCCGCCCGCTCGCTCAAAGAGCTGATGGCGCATTCGAAGCAGGTCGCTGGCAAGTTGTCGTACGGCACCGGCGGCACCGGCAGCATCACCCATCTCGCCACCGAGTTGCTCGCAAGCCAGGGCGGCGTCAAGTGGGTGCACGTGCCGTACAAGGCGTCGGCGCTGGCGCTCGTGGACCTGGTCGGCGGCCAGACGCAACTGATAGTCGGCAGCATGTTGCCGACGCTCCCGCACGTCAAATCGGGCCGGCTCCACGGGCTCGCCGTGACCACCGCCGAGCGCTGGCCGGCCACGCCGAATTTTCCGACGGTGGCCGAGACCTTTCCCGGCTACGACGTCGAGCTGTGGTTCGGCATGTGGGCGCCGAAGGGCACGCCTGCCGCGGTCGTCGAGCGGCTCAACGCCGCAGTGAACAAGGTGCTGCGCGATCCGGACGTCGAAAGGAATTTCGCCGCCGCCGGGTTCCGCATCACCGGCGGGCCGCCGCAGCGCTTCGCCGACCGCATCCGCAATGACCTCGCGCGCTGGAACAAGGTCGTCGCCGAGGCGGGAGTCCGGCCGGACTAGCCGGGAACGGTGACGATTACGTGAGACGACAGACGTCGTCCCCGCGAAGGCGGGGATCCAGTCAACGACTGATAACACTGGATTCCCGCCTTCGCGGGAATGACGGGTGACGAGATAATGATGACAAAAAACAGAGAGGCAGGCTTTACCCGCTACGCGGGGAGAGCACTACTCGTCAGTCGTCGGTCCTCAGTCGTCAAGCATTGGCTGGAGAAAAAATGAGCTCGAATCTTCGTCCCAAACCGGATGCCGTCCTGGTCGATATCGCGGAATACGTACTGAATTACAAAATCTCCAAGCCGTCCGCGCTCGAGTCCGCGCGCCTGTGCATGATGGACGCCATCGCCTGCGCGCTGGATGCGCTGGACTACCCGGACTGCACCAAGCTGCTGGGGCCCGTGGTGCCGGGCACCGTGGTGCCGCACGGCTCGCGCGTGCCGGGCACGGCTTACGAGCTGGACCCGGTGACCGCGACGTTCAGCTTCGGCTGCATGATCCGCTGGCTCGACTACAACGACACCTTTACCGCGGCGCAGGGCAGTCATCCCAGCGACAACCTCGCCGGCATCCTGATGCTGGCCGACCACCTGAGCCGCGGGAACGTTGCCGCGGGTCGCGCGCCCCTCCGAATCCGCGAGGTGCTGGAAGGCCTGATCAAGGCCTACGAGATCCAGGGCGGCATCGCCATCGAGAACGACTTCAAGGAAATGGGGATAGACCACAACCTGCTTACCCGCGTTGCCGGCACAGCCGTGCTGACGCTCATGCTCGGCGGCGGGCGGGACGAAATCATCAACGCGGTATCCAACGCCTGGGTGGACAGCAGCCTGACGGCGTTCCGCCACGCCCCAAACACCGGCTGGCGCAAGAGCTGGTCAACGGCCGATGCCAGCTTCCAGGCGCTGCGGCTCGCGCTGATGGCGGTCAAGGGCGAGATGGGCTACCCGTCGGTGCTGACCGCAAAAAAGTACGGCTTCCACGACGCCCGCAACAAGGGCCGTGCGCTCAAATTCCAGCGGCCCTACGGCGAGTACGTCATTGACCATTCCATGTTCAAGTTCGTCCCTGCCGGCATGCACAGCCAGTCGGCGGTGGAGTGCGCGCTCAGGCTCCACCCCCTCGTCAAGGACCGTATCGGCGACATCAGGCGCGTCGAGCTTCACACCCAGCGCGCGCTGATGGGCATCATGCACAAGACCGGCCCGCTCCATAACCCCGCGGACCGCGACCATTGCGCGCAGTACGTGATCGCAATGGGCCTCATCTTCGGCCGGCTCACCGCCACCGATTTCGAGGACGCGGTGGCGGCCGATCCGAGAATAGACGCGCTGCGGGCGAAAACCGTCGTCACCGAGAACAAGCGCTACAGCCGCGATTTCGTCGATCCGAAAAAGCGTTCCAGCGCGAACGCCGTCCAGGTCTTCTTCAAGGACGGCTCGAGCACGCCGAAGGTGGAGATCGAGTATCCGATCGGCCATTCGCGGCGCCGCGCCGAGGTCCTGCCGGTCCTGAACGCCAAGCTCGAGGCGAGCCTGGCGCGCAGGTTCGCGCCGAAGCGGCGCCGGCTCATACACGAAGCCTGTGGCAATGGCGCCGCGCTGGCACGCATGCCGGTGCACGAGTTCGTCGATCTGTTCGTCGCGTGACCCGCACAACCCGCTCCCCTCCTTTCCGAGGAGGGGTGTCGCGTAGCGACGGGGTTGTGGGAAGATGTCTTAACCACCCCGGCCCTAACCCTCACCCCCGCCCCTCTCCCTCGAATGGAGAGGGGAGATTCGAGCCGCCTTCTTTCTCTGCAGGAAGGCGAAGGGATTGGATGGGGCCACCCCTCCTTGAAAAAGGAGGGGAATGATGTGGATTTTTCGTTTCTAGTACGAGGAGGTAG
>CAYYZZ010000008.1:0-26024 GCA_964476235.1 uncultured Streptomycetaceae bacterium
CTTCATGGAGCGCTACGCGCCCAACGCCAAGGACCTGGCGAGCCGCGACGTGGTCTCGCGCGCGATGGCGACCGAGATCAAGGAAGGGCGGGGCGCGGGCAAGGACGGCGATTACATCCTGTTGAAGCTCGATCACCTCGGCGAGGAGACGATCAACAAGCGCTTGCCCGGCATCCGCGAAATCGCCAAGAAATTCGCCAACGTGGACCCGGTCAAGGACTCGATCCCGGTGGTGCCGACCTGCCATTACCAGATGGGCGGCATCCCCACCAACTACCATGGACAGGTCGTGGTTCCCGCGAACGGCAATCCCGAGACGGTGGTGCCCGGGTTCTACGCGGCGGGTGAGTGTTCCTGTGTCTCGGTGCACGGCGCCAACCGTTTGGGTTGTAACTCGTTGCTCGACCTGCTGGTATTTGGCAAATCCGCCGGCGAGAAAGTGATCCAGGACCTCAAGGGGGACGGAACGGCCCATCGCAACCTGCCCAAGGACGCGGGCGACCTGACGCTCTCGCGCCTCGCGCGCCTCGACGGACAGAAGGACGGCGAGCGGGTTGCGGACGTGGGCGCCGACATGCGCCGCATCATGCAGCTGCACTGCGGGGTGTTCCGGTTCCCGGAGCTCCTGGTGGACGGCGTGAAGAAGATCAAGGAAGTGGCCGGGCGTGCGGTCCGCACCGAGATCGGCGACAAGAGCAAGACCTTCAACACCGCCCGGGTGGAGGCGCTCGAGCTCGACAACCTTATCGAGACCGCAGTCGCCTCGCTGGTTTCGGCCGAAGCGCGCAAAGAGAGCCGTGGCTCGCACGATCGCGCCGATTACCACCAGCGCGACGACGCGAACTGGATGAAGCACACGCTTTGGTACAAGCAAGGCAGCCGTCTCGAATACAAGCCGGTGCACGCGAAGCCGCTCACCGTGGAACCGTTCGAGCCCAAGGCCCGTGTCTATTGAGCAACGTGATTCGTGAGTCGTGAATCGTGATTCGTGCTATCAATACAGCTTACGGCGTAACGGCGCAGGTTTTCGAATCACGAATCACGAATCACGCATTTCAGGAGTCGCAATGAGGTTTTCCATCTATCGCTACAACCCCGAAGCCGACGAAAAGCCGCGGATGCAGGACTACGACATCGCGCTGGAGCCGACCGACCGGATGCTGCTCGATGCGCTGATACGCATCAAGACGCATGACGATTCGCTGGCGTTCCGCCGTTCCTGCCGCGAGGGCGTATGCGGATCGGACGGGATGAACATCAACGGCAAGAACGGTCTCGCCTGCATCATGCGCATCGCGGACCTCAGGGAGCCGGTCGAGATCCGGCCGCTGCCCGGACTCCCGGTGATCCGCGACCTGATCGTGGACCTGTCGCAGTTCTTCAAGCAGCACCATTCGGTCAAGCCGTATCTCATCAACAACGATCCGCCGCCGGAGAAGGAGCGGCTGCAGTCGCCGGAGGACCGCGAGGAGCTGGACGGGCTCTACGAATGCATCCTGTGCGCCTGCTGCACGACTGCCTGCCCCTCGTTCTGGTGGAACCCCGACAAGTTCGTCGGCCCGGCGGGGCTGCTGCAGGCCTACCGCTTCATCGCCGACACGCGTGACCAGGCGACCAACGAGCGGCTGGACGACCTGGAGGACCCGTACCGCCTATTCCGCTGTCATTCGATCATGAACTGCGTGGACGTGTGCCCCAAGGGCCTCAACCCGACGGCGGCAATAGGCAAGATCAAGGAATTGCTGGTTAAACGTACGGTGTGAGGACGCGTGCATGGCAGACGTCGATCGCATACGCTGGCGCTGCCGCCGGGGCCTGCTCGAGCTCGACCTCATCCTGAAGGCATTCCTCGAGCGCCACTTCGACCGTCTCGACGCGCGCCAGCGGGACATTTTCAACGAGCTGCTCGACCAGCCGGACAACGATCTGCTGGACTGGGCTCTGGGGCGCGGGGAACCCGCCGATACGCGCTACCATCCGGTGATTGCTTTGCTACGCGCGGACTGATCCAGGCACTGAATCAGCATCGACTTTAATAATATCATGTAACTCAATGAATTAACGGAGATAAGAATGGCAGAGAAACTGGCGACCTTGAGCTTCAGCGACGGCACTCCGCCGGTCGATTTCCCGGTGCTGGGCGGCAGCGTCGGTCCGGACGTGATCGACGTGCGGGCCCTCTACGCCAAGACCGGGAAGTTCACCTATGACCCGGGTTTCATGTCCACGGCGAGTTGCCGCTCGAGCATCACCTACATCGACGGCGACAAGGGGATACTCCAGTACCGCGGCTTTCCCATCGAACAGCTCGCAGAGGACTGCAGCTTCCTCGAGGTCGCGTACCTGATCCTGAATGGCGAGCTTCCCACCCAGCAGCAGCTCGACGAGTTCGCGAACATCATCACCCACCACACCATGGTGCACGAGCAGCTCATACGGTTCTATTCGGGCTTCCGCCGTGACGCGCACCCGATGGGGGTGTTGTGCGGCGTGGTGGGGGCGCTTTCCGCCTTCTACCACGACTCGATCAACATCTACGACGCGCGCAACCGCGAGATCTCGGCGTTCCGCCTGATCGCGAAGATTCCCACGATCACGGCGATGACCTTCAAGTACAACGCCGGCCAGCCGTTCATGTACCCGAAGAATTCTCTGTCCTACGTGGACAACTTCCTCTACATGATGTTCGGCACACCGTGCGAGGAGTACAGGCCGAACCCGGTGCTGTCGCGCGCGATGGAGCGCATCCTGATCTTGCACGCCGACCACGAGCAGAACGCCTCGACTTCGACGGTGCGCCTGGCAGGTTCGTCGGGCGCGAACCCGTTCGCCTGCATCTCGGCCGGCATCGCCAGCCTGTGGGGCCAGGCTCACGGCGGCGCCAACGAAGCCGTGCTCAAGATGCTGGGAGAGATCGACGATGCGAAGAACATCCCCGCCTTCATCAAGCGCGTCAAGGACAAGGACGGCCACGCCATGCTGATGGGCTTCGGCCACCGCGTCTACAAGAATTACGACCCGCGCGCCAAGATCATCCAGAAGACCTGTCACGAGGTGCTGGAGGAGCTCGACCTCAAGGACGACAGGCTGTTCAAGCTGGCGCTGGCGCTGGAGAAGATCGCGCTCGAAGACGAGTACTTCATCTCGCGCAAGCTCTATCCCAACGTGGATTTCTACTCGGGCATCGTCTACAGGGCGCTCGGCATCCCGGTGAGCATGTTCACCGCGATCTTCGCGCTCGCCCGCACGGTGGGGTGGATCGCCCAGTGGAAGGAGATGATCACGGACCCGGATCAGAAAATTGGCCGTCCGCGGCAGCTGTTCGCGGGCGCCACGCGCCGCGATCTGGTGCCGATGAGCAAGCGCAAGTAACGCAATGTTGAATGTTTAATGTCGTGTGCTGAGTTGCTTTTGTTCGCGGGAATTCATTCAGCATTCAACACTCAAAATTCAAAATTGAATCTCATGCGGGTGCGGCCATGATGAAGCAGATGCTGGGTAATTCTTACCTGTTCGGGGCGAACGCGCCCTTCATCGAGGCGCTCTACGAGTGGTACCTCAAGGACCCGGCCTCGGTCGAGCCGCGCTGGCGCGGCTATTTCGACGAGCTGCAGCGCCTGGACCAGGGCGCCGCGGATGTTTCCCACTTCGACGTGCAGCAGCGCTTCGCCAATCTCGCCCGGGAGCGGCGCACGGCTGCGCCGACGGCGGTCATCAACCGGCCGCAGCTCGGGGAGAAGCAGTTCGGGGTGCTGCAGCTCATCGCGGCCTACCGTTTCCAGGGCGCGCGTCATGCCGACATCGACCCGCTCAAGCGCCGCGAAAAGCCCTCCATACCCGAGCTCGACCCCGCGTTCTATGGACTGAACGACGCGGACAGGGAGACCGTGTTCAACACCGGGTCGCTGGTCGGGCCGCGGGAAATGAAGCTGAAGGACATCCTGCAGTTCCTCAAGGACACCTATTGCCGCAGCATCGGCGTCGAGTACATGTATATCACCGACATGGCGCAGAAGCGGTGGGTGCAGGAGCGGCTGGAGAGCGTCCGTGCGACGCCGTCCTATGACGCCGAGTACAAGAAGCACATCCTCGAGCGCCTGAGCGCGGCCGAGACGCTGGAGAAGTACCTGCATACCCGCTACGTCGGGCAGAAGCGCTTCTCGCTCGAAGGGGGCGAAACGCTCATCTCGCAGCTCGACAACCTGCTCGCCAACGCCGGCAAGTCCGGCGTGCAGGAGCTGGTGATCGGCATGGCGCACCGCGGGCGCATCAACGTGCTGGTCAACACCATGGGCAAGATGCCCAAGGATCTGTTTACCGAGTTCGAAGGCAAGCACCACGACGATCTCCTCGCGGGAGACGTCAAGTATCACCAGGGCTTCTCGTCCAACGTCATGACGCCGGGCGGTCCGATGCACGTGACGCTGGCGTTCAACCCGTCGCACCTGGAAATCGTCAATCCCGTGGTCGAGGGCTCGGTGCGGGCCCGCCAGCACCGCCGCGGCGACAAGACGGGAGACCAGGTGCTTCCGGTCCTGATCCACGGCGACGCCGCGTTCGCGGGGCAGGGCGTGAACATGGAGACGTTCGAGATGGCGCAGACGCGGGGCTACGGCACCGGCGGCACCGTGCACCTCGTCGTCAACAACCAGATCGGCTTCACGTGCTCGGACCTGCGCGACGCGCGCTCGACGCTGTACTGCACCGACATCGCCAAGATGCTGGAAATACCGATCTTCCACGTCAATGGCGACGATCCCGAGGCCGTGTGCTTCGTCACCGAGATCGCGCTCGAATACCGCATGAAGTTCCACAAGGACGTGGTGGTGGACCTCGTGTGCTACCGCCGCCTCGGCCACAACGAGCAGGACGAGCCGATGGTGACGCAGCCGCTGATGTACAAGACGATCGCGAAGCTGCCCACGACCCGCAAGCTCTACGCGGACCGGCTGGCGAAGGAAGGCGTGATCACGGAAACCGCCGGGGACGAGCTGGTCGTCATGATTCGCAAGGCGCTCGACGACGGTTACCACACCAACAAGACCATCCTCTCCAACTACAAGCCGCCGTACGAGATCGACTGGAGCCAGTACCGGCGCGGCAAGTGGAACGAGCACGACGACACCCGCCTGCCGCTCGAGACGCTCAGGAAGCTGGGCGAGCGCATCACTTCCATCCCGGACAACTTCAAACTGCATCCCGCGGTGCAGAGAATCGTCGAGAGCCGGCGCCAGATGGCGCAGGGCAAGCTGCCGCTCGACTGGGGCATGGCCGAGCACCTAGCCTTCGCCACGCTGCTCAATGAAGGCTACTCGATCCGGTTCTCGGGACAGGACAGCGCGCGCGGCACTTTCTTCCACCGCCATGCCGTTCTTCACGACCAGAACCGGGAAAAATGGGACCAGGGCACCTACGTGCCGCTCCAGCACGTGAGCGACAAGCAGGGCGACTTCGTGGTGATCGACTCGCTGCTCTCAGAAGAGGCCGTGATGGGCTTCGAGTACGGCTTCTCGACCTCGGCCCCCAACGAGCTGGTGATCTGGGAAGGACAGTTCGGCGATTTCGCCAACGGCGCGCAGGTGGTGATAGATCAGTTCATCGCCTCGGGCGAGGCGAAATGGGGCCGCTTGTGCGGGCTGGTGCTGATGCTGCCCCACGGTTATGAAGGGCAGGGACCGGAGCATTCCTCGGCGCGCATCGAGCGCTACCTGCAGCTCTGCGCCGACCACAACATGCAGGTCTGCATCCCGGCGACCCCGGTGCAGCTCTATTACCTGCTGCGCCGCCAGATGGTGCGGCCGTTCCGCAAGCCGCTCATCATGCTCACGCCGAAGAGCCTGCTGCGGCACAAGGAATCGGTCTCGCCGCTGGAGGAATTCGCCACCGACAAGTTCCACCCGGTCAACGAGGACTGGGAATCGAAGGATATCAATCCCGACAACGTCAAGCGCGTGGTGTGCTGCAGCGGCAAGGTTTATTACGACCTGCGGGCCGAGCGCAAGGTGAAAGGGCTCAGGGACCTGCCGCTGGTGCGCATCGCCCAGCTCTACCCCTTCGCGCACGAGGATTTCCAGGCGCAGATCGAACGCTACCGGAAGGCGGCCGAGATCGTGTGGTGCCAGGAAGAGCCGCGTAACCAGGGCGCGTGGCACCGCATCCAGCACTACCTGGAGCGCCACCTGCTGCCGCACCAGAAACTCATCTACGCCGGCCGCGATTCCTCGGCTTCGCCGGCTGTCGGTTACAAGTCCCTGCACGACCGGCAGCAGAAGGAACTGGTCGAGCTCGCGTTGAGCGTCGGCGCCGCATCGCGCGCCGATGGTGTTAAATAACTATATGACTTATAAGGAATATTTGTGCTGATCGAGGTCAAGGTACCGCAGCTCTCCGAGTCGGTAGCCGAAGCCACGCTGCTCACCTGGCACAAGAAGCCGGGCGAATTCGTCAAGCGCGACGAGAACCTGGTGGATATCGAGACCGACAAGGTGGTGCTCGAGACGCCGGCACCGGATTCCGGCGTGATTGTGAAGATCATCAAGGGCGATGGCAGCATGGTCACCAGCAACGAGTTGATCGCCCAGATTGATACGGAAGCCAAAGAGAAAAATGAGGCGCAGGCTGCTGCTCCAGCTGCCGCGAAAGCCGAGGCAAAGCCTGCGGCGAAATCCGAAAGCAAGGCGGCGGCGGCGATGCCGGCAGCGCAGAAACTCGCCGCGGAAAAGAACGTGGATCCTGCCGCGATTCCCGGCACGGGCCGCGGCGGCCGCGTGACCAAGGAAGATGTCATGCACGCGATCGAGGGCGGGCAGTCATCCGCGAAGACTCCCGCGGCCGCGCCTGCAGTCATGCGTGCGCCGGCACCCCCCGTGGATCTGGGCGCGCTCGGCGAACGGCCCGAGCAGCGCGTGCCGATGTCGCGGCTGCGCGCGCGCATCGCGGAACGCCTGGTGCAGTCGCAGCACACGGCGGCGATGCTCACGACGTTCAACGAAGTCAACATGCAGCCGGTGATGGATCTGCGGAAAAAGTACCAGGACCGGTTCGAGAAGGAGCACGGCGTGAAGCTCGGCTTCATGTCGTTCTTCGTGAAGGCCGCAGTGCACGGGCTCAAGAAATACCCGGTCGTCAACGCCTCGATTGACGGCACGGATATCGTCTATCACGGCTACTACGATATCGGCATCGCGGTCGGAAGCCCCCGCGGGCTGGTGGTGCCGATCGTGCGCAACGCCGACCAACTGTCACTCGCGGACATCGAGAAGACCATCGCGGACTACGGCAAACGCGCGCAGGACGGCAAGCTGACGATCGAGGAGCTGACCGGCGGCACGTTCTCGATTTCGAACGGGGGCGTGTTCGGCTCCATGCTTTCCACGCCGATCATCAACCCGCCGCAGAGCGCGATCCTGGGCGTCCATGCCACACGGGAACGCCCGGTTGCCGAGAACGGCCAGGTGGTGATCCGGCCGATCAACTATCTTGCGATGTCGTACGATCACCGCATCATCGACGGCCGCGAAGCGGTGCTGACGCTGGTCGCCATCAAGGAAGCGCTCGAGGATCCGGCACGGATCCTCCTAGACATCTGAAAGGCGTGATTCGTGATTGGTGAGTCGTGATTCGATGACCTGCAGATCGCGAAGCCGCCTGATTCACGAATCACGATTCACGAATCACGCGGTTCAACCATGAGCAAGCCATTCGACGTGGTGGTGATCGGCGGCGGCCCGGGAGGCTACATCGCCGCGATTCGCGCCGCGCAGCTGGGCTTGCAGACCGCCTGCATAGACGACTGGTCGACCGCCGACGGCAAGCCCGCCTTGGGCGGAACCTGCACCAACGTCGGGTGCATCCCCTCCAAGGCGCTGCTGCAGTCCTCCGAGAACTACGAGCACGCGGGACACGCCTTCGCCGAGCACGGCATCCAGGTGAAGGGGCTTGCCCTCGACCTCGCGCAGATGCTCAAGCGCAAGGACAAGGTCGTCAGGCAGAACAACGAGGGCATCATTTATCTTTTCAAGAAGAACAAGGTCACCTTTTTCCACGGCAAAGGCGGTTTCGCCGGTGGCAAGGCCGGCGCCTGGGCCGTCAAGGTCGCCGGCAAGCCCGAGGAGACCCTGACCGCGAAGCACGTCATCGTCGCCACCGGGTCCAACCCGCGGGCGCTTCCCGGCGCGCCGTTCGACAACAAGCTCGTGCTCGACAACGATGACGCACTTGCGATTCCGGACGTCCCCAAGCGCCTGGGCGTGATCGGTGCCGGCGTCATCGGCCTCGAGATGGGCAGCGTGTGGCGGCGATTGGGCGCTGAAGTCACGATCCTGGAAGCGCTGCCGGCGTTCCTCGGCGCGGCGGACGAGCAGGTCGCCAGGGAAGCGCACAAGGTATTTGCCAAGCAGGGCCTTGCGATCCACACCGGCGTCAAGGTCGGCAAGGTGACGGCCGGAAAGGACGTCAAGGTCGATTATGCCGACAGCGCGGGCAAGGCGCAGACACTGGCGGTGGACAAGCTCATTGTCTCCATCGGCCGTGTGCCCAACACCGAGGGCCTCGGCGCCGCGGCGGTCGGCCTCAAGCTCGACGAGCGCGGCTTCGTCGCGGTGGACGATGACTGCCGCACCAACCTGCCCAACGTGTGGGCGGTGGGCGACGTCGTGCGCGGGCCGATGCTCGCGCACAAGGCGGAGGAGGAGGGCGTGGCGGTGGCTGAGCGCATCGCGGGCAAGCACGGCCACGTGGACTTCAACACCATCCCATGGGTGATCTACACCTCGCCCGAGATCGCGTGGGTCGGCAAGACCGAGCAGCAGTTGAAGAGCGAAGGCGTCCAGTACAAGGCCGGGCAGTTCCCATTCATGGCGAACGGCCGTGCCCGCGCGCTCGGCGATACCACGGGTTTCGTGAAAATCCTTGCCGATGAGAAAACCGACCGCATTCTCGGCGTGCATATCATCGGGCCGATGGCATCCGAGCTGATCGCCGAGGCCGTGGTCGCGATGGAATTTCACGCTTCCGCCGAGGACATCGCTCTCATCTGCCATGCGCATCCCTCGCTGTCCGAGGCGATGAAAGAAGCTGCTCTTGCCGTCGGCAACCGCAGCTTGAATTTCTGAATTCAGAATAAGACCGGCTGCGGGTGGGAAGGGGCGAGGCGGTTGATGGATGATAGTGCCTTCGAGCCGGCCAAACGCATGGAGCCATCCCGAACGCAGCCGGTCTCCGTCCTCGAGCTCTACCAGGAAGCGCTCAAGAAAAGAGGCTTCGACCCGGACGACTCGCAGTACGCCGCCGTGATGCGCCTGCAGCGGCTCTACGAGGAATGGACCGATTACAAGCGCCAGCGCAGTACCGCGCTGCGCCGCCTTGTCGTGCGGCCACCGCTGCCGCGGGGGATCTACCTGTGGGGCTCGGTCGGGCGCGGCAAGACCTTCCTCATGGACAGCTTCTACCGCTGCCTGCCGCTGGTGCGGCGCCGGCGCGTCCACTTCCACCACTTCATGCGCGACGTCCACCGCGAGCTCGATAAGCTGAAAGGCACGGTGGATCCCCTCGACGCGCTTGCCGGCCGCATCGCCAAGCGCTACCGCCTCATCTGCTTCGACGAGATCGCGCTGTCCGACGTCGCCGACGCGATGATCCTGGGGCGGTTGCTGACCAAGACCATAGACCGCGGCGTGGTCTACTGCATGACGTCGAACTACCATCCGGATGATCTCTACAAGGGCGGGCTCAAGCGTGAGGACTTCCTGCCCGCCATCGAGTTGATCAAGGAAAGGCTCGACGTGGTCCGCGTGGACGGCGGCGTTGATTACCGCAGGCGCGCGCTGCAGCAGGTCAAGGTCTATCACACGCCGCTCGTGCCTGAGACAGACAGCGCGCTGATGGAGGCGTTCCGGCGACTCGCGGAAGTGGAGGAGGAATTCCACGAGCTCGACGTCGAAGGGCGCGTCATCCCGTACCGCCACCGCGCGGGAGGAGTGGTCTGGTTCGACTTCAAGGTGATTTGCGGCTGGGGCCGCTCGCAGAACGATTACATCGACCTCGCCAAGCGCTTCCACACCCTCATCGTCTCGGGCGTGCCGCGCATGAGCGTCGAGCGCGCCGACGAGTCCCGCCGCTTCACGCTGCTGGTTGACGTGCTCTACGACCAGCGCGTAAAACTGATCGTGTCGGCGGAGGCGCCCCCGGACGCGCTGCTCGCGCGGGACACGGGCAGCGGCGGCGCGCAGTTGCAGGCCATGATCTTCCAGTTCGACCGCACCGCGAGCCGGCTCGCCGAGATGCAGACGCTCGAGTACCTGAACCAGCCTCGGGTAAGGTATGAAACATGAATAAATTTAAATCGTTACGTATATTCAACGAGAACGATAAAGTCATCGCCCGCGTGGTGGATGCGACGCTGGACGAATTGTCCCCGGGCGAGGTCGTGTTCAAGACGGCGTTCTCGAGCGTCAACTACAAGGACGCGCTGGCGGCAACCGGAGCCGGCAAGATCATTCGCAGCTTCCCCCGCACCGGCGGCATCGATGCGACGGGGACGGTGATTTCGTCCGCCGACGGGCGTTTCAAAGCGGGCGACGAGGTAATCTGCACCAGCTACGAGTTCGGCGTCGGCCACGACGGCGGCTATTCGCAGGTGTGCCGCGTGCCCGCCGACTGGGTGGTGCCGCTGCCCCGGGGGCTGACCCTGTACGAAGCGGCCGCGCTCGGGGTCGCCGGCTACACCGCCGGGCTGGCCATGGAGTTGCTGGAATTGAACGGAATGGCGCCGAACAACGGCAAGGTCCTGGTGAACGGCGCAACCGGAGGGGTGGCGACGCTCGTCACGGACATGCTGGCGGGTCTCGGCCACCACGTAGTCGCCGTGACCGGGAAGGACGCGGAGCACGGGTACCTGCAGAAGATCGGCGCCAGGGAGGTCCTGTCGCGGCACCAGCTCGAGATGGGAACGCGTCCGCTGGAGAAGGCGCTGTGGGCGGCCGCGTTCGACTCGGTGGGCGGAGAGCAGCTCGCCTGGCTCACGCGCACCATGCAGCCGGGCGGGCTCATCGCGAGCTTCGGCAACACGGGCGGAATCGATTTCAAGACCACGGTGCTGCCATTCATCCTGCGCGGGGTCAGGTTGATCGGAGTGAATTCCGGCGACACACCGATGCCGTTGCGACGCAAGATATGGGGGCGTCTCGCCGCCGACCTCAAGCCACGGCATCTCGCTGATATTGCTCACGTCATCATGCTCGACGACCTTCCGGGCTATTTCGAAAGCATGCTCAAGGGGCAGATTCTAGGGCGCGCGGTCGTCAAGCTTTGAAAAGCATGACGTGGTGGTGCGTGACGTGATCGAGCGTGACGTGGTGACGCGTGACATGATAAGGCGAGGCTCATAAAGCTTTGCTTCAATCTTGCTTGGCGCGGTGTTAAGCCGTGAATCACCACGTCACGCAGTACCATGTCACGCGTCACCACGTCACGATTCATCATGTCACTCCTTGTGGGAGGCAAGCATGGGGGCATACAAAGACTTCCATCGCCGATCGATCGAGCAGCGTGAAGAATTCTGGGCGGAGCAGGCCCGGCTGGTGGACTGGCACAAGCCGTTCGGCAAAGTCCTCGATTACAGCCGGCCGCCGTTCGCGAAATGGTTCGTCGGCGGGCTCACCAACCTGTGCCACAACGCGGTAGACCGCCACCTCGCGGCGCGGGGCGACCAGAAGGCGCTGATCTACATCTCCACCGAGACCGGCCGGGAGAAGAGCTATACCTTCCGCGAGCTGCACGCCGAGGTCAGCCGTTGCGCCGCGATGATCCGCTCACTGGGCGTTGGCAAGGGCGACCGGGTGCTGATCTACATGCCGATGATCCCGGAAGCGGTGTTCGCGATGCTCGCCTGCGCGCGGCTCGGTGCGATCCACTCGGTGGTATTTGGCGGGTTCGCCTCGCACAGCCTGGCCGCGCGCATTGACGATGCGCGGCCCAAGCTGATGATCACCGCCGACGGAGGATTGCGCGGGGGCCGCGCAATCCTGTATCAGGAGATGTACAACGAGGCGATCCAGATCGCGAAGTCGCCCCCGGCCAGGGTGGTGGTCGTCAATCGCGGCCTGGACCCGAATCTCCGGCTCAAGGCTGGCCGCGATCTGGATTACGGGGAACTCCGCGCAAAACATCTGAACGAGCAGGTTCCGGTCGCCTGGCTTGAATCGAGCGAGCCGTCCTACATTCTTTACACCTCGGGCACGACCGGCCACCCCAAGGGAGTGCAGCGCGATACCGGCGGTTACGCAGTGGCGCTCGCCGCGTCGATCAAGCATATCTACTGCGGCGAGGCCGGGGAGACCCTATTTACCACCTCCGACATCGGCTGGGTGGTCGGGCATTCCTACATCGTCTACGGGCCGCTGATCTGCGGCATGACGACGATCCTCTACGAGGGGCTGCCGATCCGGCCTGACGCCGGCATCTGGTGGAAGATCGTCTCCGATAACAAGGTGTCGGTGATGTTCTCGTCCCCGACGGCTGCGCGCGTGCTGAAGAAGCAGGACCCGGCGTTCCTGAAGAAATACGACATCAGCTCACTGAAGCACCTGTTCCTCGCCGGCGAGCCGCTCGACGAGCCCACGCACCGCTGGTTTGCCGACGCGCTCGGCAAGCCGGTCATAGACCATTACTGGCAGACCGAGACCGGCTGGCCCATTCTTTCCAGCATTCCCGGGGTGGAGCAAACGCCGGTCAAGTTCGGCAGCCCGAGCTTCCCGGTGTTCGGCTACGACCTCAAGCTGCTGCGGGAGACGGACGCCGCCGAGGCCGCCCCCAACGAGAAAGCGGTGGTGGCGATCGTCCCGCCGCTGCCGCCGGGCTGCATGTCCACCGTATGGGGCGACGATGAGCGTTTCGTGAAAACCTATTTCGGCAGCTTCCGCGACAAGCTGGTGTACTCGACCTTCGACTGGGGCATCCGGGACGAGGAGGGCTATCACTTCATCCTCGGCCGTACCGACGACGTGATCAACGTCGCCGGGCATCGCCTCGGCACGCGCGAGATCGAGGAGGCGATCCAGGCGCATCCCAACATCGCCGAGGTCGCCGTCGTCGGGGTTGCCGACCCGCTCAAGGGGCAGCTGCCGCTGGCCTTCGCGGTGGTGAAGGACGCGGAGAAGCTATCGACGCCGGACGCCCGCGCCGCCGAGGAGAAGGCGATTCTGGAAACGGTGGACAAGCTGCTCGGCGCCATTGCGCGTCCTTCCCGCGTGCATTTCGTGACGCTGCTGCCCAAGACCCGTTCCGGGAAACTGCTGCGCCGCACGATCCAGGCGCTTGCCGAGGGGCGGGATCCCGGCGATCTCACGACCCTCGAGGACCCGGGCGCGCTCGACCAGATACGCGCGGCGGTAGGAGCCCGCTGAGAGACGGAATATGAAGTATCGCGAGCCGGTGGAACGACTTGCGATACTTCATTCAGGCTCTACTCCGGCGAGCTTCACCAGCTCCGCGAACCGCTTGATGTTGGACGTGATGAGCTTCCTGAAGTCTTCCGGCGTGCCGCCGATGGGCTCCAGGCCGATCGCCACGATACGCCCCCGCATCTGCGGATCCTTGAATGCCTTCTGTATCTCGGCAGACAGTTTCGCCAGGGTCGCGGGCGGGAGTTTTGCCGGCGCGAGCATGCCGTGCCAGCTGGGCGGCATCTCGGTGCCGGACACGCCGGATTCGATGACGGTCGGGACATCGGGCAGGAACGACGCGCGCCGCGTGGAGTTGTAGGCAATCGCGCGCAGCTTGCCCGACTTGATATGCGGCAGGGATAGCGGCGCTGTCGCAAACATGACCTGGATTTCCCCGGCAAGCAGCGCGGTGAGCGCCGGACCGGCGCCCTTGTAGGGAACGTGGACCATGTTGGCCCCGGTGCGGGTATTGAACACGGCGCTCGCCAGATGAATGGTGTTGCCTATGCCGGGGGAGCCGTATGAGAGCTTGCTGCCCGGCTGGGTGGCGAGGGCGATCAGTTCCTTGACCGTGCGCACGGGCACCGATGGGTTGACGACGATGATATGAGCCTCGCCCTCCACGACTTGCGATACCGGCGTGAAGTCTTTCACCGTGTCGTAGGGCAGTTTCTTGTGGACGCTCGGGTTTACCACGAACGAACCCGAGGTCACGAGCAGCGTATGGCCATCGGGTGTGGCTTTTGCGACAACGTCTGCCCCTATGATGCCGTTTGCGCCGGGACGGTTATCCACCACGAAGGTTTGCCCGGTCTGGGCGGACAACTGCTGCGCGATGATCCTGGCCGTGGTGTCGGGCCCGCCCGCGCCGAATCCAACCACGATGCGGACGGGGCGGCTGGGGTAGGGCTGCGCGAAAGCATTGCCCGCCAGCAGCACTGGCGTGAACAGGCACAAAACGAGCGCCTTGTGAAAATGAGGCATGATTTCCTCTCGATATTGGCGGCGCTGCGCCTTATCGACGGTCGCGGGCCATTTTGTTGAGCAGTCTGGAGAGTAGATTGCACGCTATGGGCTGTCAAACCCCTTGCTCCTGCGGGTATCATTTCGTGGACTCGAAAAATACGAGGAGAGGCTCGACATGAATTGGCTCAACCTGAAATCCGCCGCTCGCGCGATCAGCGCCGCGCTCGTACTGCACGCGGGATTGGCTCAAGCCGCCGCGCAGCGCGAAGGGCAGGACTACCCCAGCCGTCCCATCCGCGCCATCGTCGGCTTCGTTCCCGGCGGCGCGACCGACATCATGGCACGGCAACTCGGGCAGAAGCTCGGCGAGAGCCTCGGCCAGCAGGTCATCGTCGACAACCGCCCCGGCGGCAGCGGGATCATCGCCGCGGTGATGGCGAAGGAGGCGCTGCCCGACGGCCACACCATTTTCTTCGGCACCATCAGCACGCTCGCGACCAACGTCGCCACGATCGCCAAGCTGCCGTACGACCCGCTCAGGGATTACGCGCCGATCACACTAACGTCATCGAATCCGTACTTCCTGGTGGTGCATCCAAGCGTGCCGGCGGTGTCGGTCAGGGAATTCATCGCGCTTGCCAAGGCGCGGCCGGGGCAGCTCAATTTTGCCTCCTCGGGAACTGGCGGCGGGGCGCACCTGGGGATGGAGCTGTTCCGGAGCATGGCGAAGCTCGACATGGTGCACATTCCCTACAAAGGGGCGGCGCAGGCCACCGCCGAGGTTGCGGCTGGCCACGTGCAGATGAGCTTCAGCCAGCCTTCGGTGATGTTGCCGCATGGCAGGGCCGGGCGCGTCAAGGTGCTGGGCGTAACGGGGCTGAAGCCGTTGCCATCCTGGCCCGAGGCGCCGCCCGTCGCCGAGGCGGGATTGCCCGGATTCGAGGCATCGTCGTGGCAAGGCGTGCTGGCGCCGGCCAGGACGCCGAAGGCCATCGTGGAACGGCTGCACCGGGAAATCGTCAAGGCGCTGCACTCGCCCGAGGTCGAGCGCCGGCTGCAGGCCGAGGGCTCGGAGATCGGCGGTATCCCGCCCGAGGCGTTTGCAGCTTATATCCGCAAGGAAATCGCGAAGTGGACCCGCGTGGTGAAGGAGGCAGGAATCCGCGTCGAGTGAACGGCGCGGATTCCTAGGAAGATCCCGTGCCCGCCCGATAAGGGTCGAGACGGCGGTTACTCTATCGCGGGCTCGGCGCGCCAGGCTGCTGCAGCGGCTGCAACGGCACCTGCGGAAGCGGCGCACCGCGCTGCTGCGATTGCTGCTGCGCCGGTTTCTGCACGCCGGCCGGCACATACACGAACTTCCAGTCCGAGTATTTCTCTGCCCCCTCGAACGCCGCGTCACGCGGGCGGAACTTCGCCGACTTGAATGCTTTTTCAGTTGAGAGGCTGTGTACGCCCATGATGCCGCTGTCGGGCCCCTTCACGATTCCCCATTCGGCCTTTCCGGTGAGCGGATCGGGGTAGAGCTGACGAAGATAACGTTCGGTGCCGGGCCGGCGCGGGTCCTTCAGCAGGTCGGAGATCTCACGAGGGTACTGGCGCGGTCCGCTCAGGTAGTAGCGTTCGATCGCCTTTCGGTATTGATTGCCGACGTAGAGCAGCTCGGCTTCTCTTTCGCGCACGGCAACCGTGTGCCAGACCTCGCCAACCAGGGCGAGCCCCGCGCCCATGATCGCGACGACGAAAAGGATCGTCAGGTAGGTGAAGCCGCGGCAGCGGCAGGCGCGCGCTACCAAGCCGAATACTCCGTGTCGTCCAGGCCCTTGCCCTGGGCGCCGCTTTTAACGTCGAAGACCCCGACTTTTTGCGGATCATCCGGCGGCACGACCACCCAGGTGGTGGCGCTTTCGGTGATCGGGTCCATCGGCACCTTGCGCAGGTATTTCTCTGTCGCAAGCGCTTCGACTGACTCCGGATACTTGCCCTTGTCCCCGTAGTACTTCCCGATCGCGTCGCGCATCTGGTAGAGATTTTCCTTCAGCACCGCCTCCTTCGACCTGTCCACGCTGGAAAAGTAGCGCGGGACAGCGAGCATGAGCAGCGTCGCGATGATGGCGAGCACCACCAGCAGCTCGATCAGCGTGAAGCCGGATTGGCGGTTGGCGGTTGGCATTTAGCGGTTGGCGCTCAGCGATTAGCTTATGGCGGTTGGCGGCTGGCGAGTCGAAGCCCGTAAGACGCGATCTGATTTCAGCTTTTGAATGAACACGTTTAACATTTTCCTCAACGAGGTCAATCGGCTTGAAAGCTCATACCCTTTGACCCACACCGTTAACTCTAGAAAGTTCTTCAAGCACGCCTTCTGGCGGTTGCTGGACGACTTGCCGTTGGCTAATTGCTAATCGCCAATTGCCAATAGCTAATGCTCACCACTCCCGGTACGGCCGGCCGTTGATGCCCTTGCCCGGCGCGAGCGTATACACGTCGAAGACGTCCTCGCCTTCCTTCGGGTCGTCGGGGGGGCTCGCGTAGCTGCGCTTGGCCCAAGTGGCTGCGGCAGTGAGGCCTGCTTCGGACGCAGACGGGTCGCGCGGGACGCGCCGCAGGAAGTAGATGCGATCCTTTCTCGGGCTCTTCTGGTCCTCGACGCCGTCCACCAGGTCCTCAATCCTCCTCGGATAGCCGGATTCGCCGACGCGCTTCTGGATACGGCCTTCGTCGGAGGCCTGCTTGTAGGCATCGATGGCTTCGCGGATCTCCCGCAGCGCCCGGCGCAGGTCCTGCTCTTTCGAGCGCTGGACGACGAGCTCGTTGAGCGGCAGGGCGACGGAAGCGAGGATCGCGACGATCGCTACCGTGATGACGAGCTCGATCAGCGTGAACCCGCCGGCGACGTTGCGCACCCGCAACCGCGTCATCGCTGCTGCTGGGGTTCGGGTTGCACGCCCCCGAAGGGCACCATCTCCACTCCTGGGACAATCGCGGGCGAGGGTGGCTTTAGCGTGGGAGGTGCAGCAAACGGCTTGGGAGGTTGCGCCGCAGGCGGTTGCGGGACGAACGGTTGCTGAACCGGTGCGACAAATCCCGCACCGAGCGGCGGTGCTCCGGTAGCGGCTTCCGTGCCCGCGGCGAACTCGATCGAGCGCGCGTCCGGCCGCGTCAGAGTGCGCACCAGCCGCGGCGTGATGAGAAGCACGATCTCGGTCCTGGCCGTTGCATCGCGCGTCGCGGAGAAAAGCCGCCCCACGATCGGGAAGTCGCCGATGCCCGGTACGCGGTTCGCGCTGCGGCGGTCCTCGTCGCTGATGAGGCCGGCGAGGATTTGCGTCTCGCCATCGCGCAGGCGCAGCGTGGTGTTCGCGTTACGCGTGCCGATCTGGTAGGCAAGGCTATTGGAGGTTGTGCCACGCACCTCCTTCACGATATTGCTCACCTCCAGCCCCACCTTGATGCCGACTTCGTCCTCCAGGTAGATGAGCGGCTCGACTTCGAGCTTGAGGCCCACGTCGAGATAGCTCACCGACTCGGAGACGAACCCCCCCGTTGCGGCTGCCGTAGTGGTGATCACCGGCACACGGTCGCCGATGTGGATGCGCGCTTTTTCCTTGTTCTTGACACGGATGCGCGGATTGGCGAGCACGCTGGTCGTGCCATCCTGCTGGCGCAGCGTGAGCAAGAAGAGCGGATTGGTGACGGCAAGCTGCACCAGTCCCGAGCTGCGGTTCAGCCATTCCGGCAGGGAGATAATGCCCGGCGTGCCGGCTGCTCCGACCAAGCTCCAGGCGATCGAGTCGGGAAAGCGCAGCCCCAGCTCGAGCAGCCGGTTCGAGGCCACTTCCAGCACTTCTACCTCGAGCATCACCTCGGGCTCGGCGAGGTCCTGCGCCGCGATCAGCCGCTCGGCGAGCCGCACCGCGTCCGGCGTGTCCTTGATGACGAGCAGGTTGATCTTCTCGTCAATGAAGATGTCGCGTGTTTTCACCAGCGTGCGGATCATGTTGGCGGTCTGCTTCACGTCGGCATTGGCGAGGTAGAAGCTCTTCACCACGAGCTCCCGGTATTCGCGCAGCTTCTGCGGCGTATTCGGGAATACGAGCACCGTTCTCTCGTTGAGGATTTTTTGTTCAAGCTGGTTGGTGAGCAGGAGCAGCCGAATTACCTCCTCAACTGTGGCGTCGCGCACCACAATGGTGGCCTTCTGGTCGGCCCGCACATCCTTGTCGAAGACGAAGTTGACGCCCGAGGCGCGAGAAAGTATGTCGAAGGCGCTGCGCAAGGTCACATCGCGCAGCTCGAGCGAAATGGGCTTCGTGGTCAATACTTTGAGCTGCACGGTGGTGATCGCCGGCTTGACCAGCTTCTCGTCGATCCGGCGCTGTAACCGCTGCGCCTCGCGGTGTTGCGGGTTCTCGGTCAGTACCGGGCGCAGTGTGTCCTGCGCCTCGCGGTACTGTTCCTCCTTCACCAGCTTCTCGGCCGCAACCACGAGGGTGCGATGGCGCTTGTCGGCCTCGATCTGCGCCAGGCCGGCACGAGCACGGGGGTTCGCAGCGTCGTATTTGAATACGCGCTGGTAGAGTATCCCGGCGAACTCGAATTGTCCCGCAAGACGCAAGGTCTCGGCCTGACTCAGCCACTGCGCCACCAGCAGCTCGCGCTGGCGGAAATACTCAGTGCGCACCGCGTAATTACTCTGATCTTCCTTGGCTGCCCTGTCGAGCACGGCAAGCGCTTCTTCACCGCGACCCTCCTCAAAGTGCCGGCGTGCGTCCTTGACGGGATCAGCGGCGCAAGCCGTGAGCAGCAGGCAGACGGCGAGCACCGCAAACACGGATCCGGGGAATTTGATGTGGGGTCTCATGGGTTCACCTTGTCGCGGCATCTTCGTCTGGCCGGAAATGCAGTGTGAGGCGCACCTGCGCATCGAGCTGCGCCTCGACGATTTTCTTGCGCTCGAAGCGCAGCGCGTCCACCGAGGCGATCGGCATTTCCCGCAGCACCGCGCCGACGAACGAGCGGATCTGGGCGTAGGTGCCGCGGATCGGCAGCGTGATGCGGTAGGCAACGAGCCCCGTGTTGCGTTTTTCCAGGCGGTACTCGCCCTGCATAAGCTCCAGCCTGGCCTCGCGGGCAAGCGAGTAAACGCGCTCCAGCTCCTCGGTCAGGCGTTCGATGGGAGGGAACAGGCCGTAGAAGCGCCGCAACTCATCGGCGCGGTCGTCAACGGCCACCGGGCGGAACGGCCCGCGGGCACGCAGCCGCTCGGCCGCTTCGCGCTGTGCACCAAGCTCGTGTTCGGCCGGGCGCAATGCCGTGAAATAGAACGGGATGCAGAAGAACAGCACCCCCAGGCCGAGCACGCCGGCGGCGCCGAGCTTGCGAAGCACTACGTGAAGGCGGTTCACGGCGCCCCCTTCAGCAGCGCCTGCACCGTGAACTGGATCGGGCGTTGCGGGTCATCCATCTGCACCTGGTGGCTCACCACGTGCACGTCGGCGAGCGCCCTTGCCGCGGCGAGCCGGCGCAGGTAATCAAGCATCGCCTCCTGCGTGCGCGCCTCGGCTCCGAGCCGCAATTGACGCTGCTGGGCGTCCGGCTGCATCTGCAGGATGGCGACATCGCTGGTGGTCGCGTCCTCCACGGTTTCGATGATGGTGCCCCAAGGCAGCGCAAGCTGGCGCAACACCGCTTCGACGCTTTTCGCTTCCGCTTCCAGCCGCTCGCGCGGCGCGGCGCGCACCGGACGCCGCTCGGTGCCCAGTAACCCCTGCCCAGCCTCGATCCGCTCCAGCTCGACTTTCACCTCGCGATAGCGCTCGAGGAGCACTCCCGCTGTGGCAAGGGCGATCGCGAGCACGGCGAAACCGAGCGAGCGCGGCCGGCGTGGCGGAGCGATGTAGTCCAGCTCTAAGCGTCGCAGGCTCATCGGGCGGTGAGGGCCATCGCGAGACGCCCGTCCTCGAGCGGCAGGAACCCGGCTAGTGGCGGCAGCGTGAGGCCGATGAATTTCCAGCCGTGCGCTTCGCTGGAGACGGATTTCCAGCCTGCAGGCGCGTGAACCTGCACGGTGTGCAGTCCGGGTTCGATGTCGGTGCGCAGCTGCTGGCGGTCGAGCAGCGCCGCCCAATCCTCGGGGGCGGGATGCTCCCCGCGCAAAGTCTGCACCGCCGTCCACTTGCGGGCGGCGACGAGCGCGAGGCACGCCCGCTGAGGCTCGACGAGCAGCAGCCACGAGTCCTCCTTCGCCATCGAACTGCGCCACCGGTTGAACGCTGACATCAGATAGGGCTGCACCGAGACGAGCCGCGCCTTACCCGTTCGCGGAAAACACGCACGAATCGCCTGGATGACTCCCGCATCCACGGCGCTTGCCAGGCGCGGCGCGCCATGCGGCGCTTCGCCCATTCGTACTTCCCAGCTCTTCGCGCGCTCGCCGTAGATCCTCGCGAAGTGGAAGCGCGCTAGCGCAAGCTCTTCCTCGGGATTCGCGAGTGCGGCATCGAACGGCACGATCGCATACCGCACGAAATGGTTGGATAGTACGACCGTGGCGTTCATACGCTCGCCGCGCAGCGGCTCGGCTGCCGCAGCGAGCGCCGCGGCGGCGCCCTGCCAGGGCTCCGCGCCGAACGCCGGGTCGCATTCAAACACTTGTTTGGCGATAATCCGGGGACGCGGCCCGACTGCGATGCGCACGAGCGCAACCGAGTCGGGCGCGAGCGACACCAATAACCGGTCACGCCACAAACGTAACACGATTGATCTCCTGCAGCGTGGTTTCGCCTTTTCTCACCGCCTCGACCGCCGCCTCACGCAGGAAGCGTGTGCCGTTGCGGCGCGCCGCCTCCTTGATTTGCCGCACCGGAGCGCGTTGCGTGATGAGTTCGCGGATCTCGTCGTTGAGGATCAGCAGCTCGGCAATCGCCTTGCGCCCCTTATAGCCTGCGCCACGGCATTCGCGGCAGCCGCGCCCGACGCGAAAGCGGAGATCGCGCGCTGCCGCGTCGTCGAGTCCCGATTCGCGCAGCAGCGCTGAGTCGGGCCTATCGTCTTCGGCGCAGTGCGGGCAGACGAGCCGCAGCAGACGCTGCGCAAGGATAGCGTTCAACGCCGATACGAAGCCGTAGAGGTCCACATTCATGTGCATGAAGCGGCCGATCACGTCGAAGACGTTGTTCGCGTGCACCGTGGTGAAGACGAGATGCCCGGTAAGCGCCGACTGCACCGCGATGCTCGCCGTCTCCGGATCGCGGATTTCACCGACCATGATCTTGTCAGGGTCGTGGCGCAGGATCGAGCGCAGCCCCCGCGCGAAGGTGAGACCCTTTTTCTCGTTCACGGGGATCTGCAGCACGCCGGGCAACTGGTATTCGACCGGGTCCTCGATGGTGACGATCTTATCCTGGCCGTTGTTGATCTCCGTGATGGCGGCGTAGACCGTGGTGGTCTTGCCGCTGCCGGTCGGACCGGTGACGAGCAGCATCCCATAGGGCTCGTGCGACAGGCGCCGCAGCACGCGGACGTCGTCCTCCCCGAAGCCGAGACTGTCGAGCGAGAGCTGCTGCCGGGTGGTCTCGTAGAGCGATTGCTTGTCGAGCACGCGCAGCACCGCGTCCTCGCCGTGGATGCTCGGCATGATCGAGACGCGGAAGTCCACCGCACGGCCGCGGTCGAGCGCCTTGAAGCGCCCGTCCTGCGGCACGCGCCGCTCGGTGATGTCGAGCTCCGCCAGCACCTTCACGCGGGCGATGGCCTGCTCGGCCTGCTGCACGTCCTGGATGAGCTTGATCTGCGACAGGATGCCGTCGATGCGGAACTTGATGATGAGGCCGGCGGCGACGGTCTCGAGATGGATGTCGCTTGCGCCGATCTTGAGCGCGTCGCGGAGCGTCGAGCGCACGAGGCGCACCACGTCGCTCGACTCGTCGCTGATCGCCTTGAGCGACAGATCTTCCACACGATCGTGCTCCTTGCCCACTCCTGCAGCTTCCGCCTGGACGGTGTCCAGCGCGCGCAGCGTATCCTCGTGGCCCGCGAGGAAGGCGACCAGGTCGCCCCGGTGCACCAGCCGCCAGACAAACGGCACAGTGAGCCGCTCTTCGGCCCATGCCGCGAGCTCGGAGGAGAACGGATCGTCCATGGCGAGCAGAAAGTCCCCGTTCTGGGCGTGCAGCAGCGCGCAGCCGCGCTGCGAACATTCGTTGAAAGGCAGCAGGTCGAACGCCGGCGCTGCGCGCCGCATTTCATCCATGCGCATCACGGGCACGCGCACCGTCGTGCCGAGTCGTTCGATGAACGCATCCGGGTCGAGTGCCAGCTTCTCCTCCAGCACGTCCACCAGGCGGCGCCGGCCGGCGGCGGCTGCAACGCGCGCCGCGGCCGCCAGCTCGGGCGCGATCGGCTCCACGATGTGCCCGGTCGGCGCGTTCACCGCAGGCTCCCGGCCAGTTCGAAGATCGGCAGGTACATCAGGATCACGATCGCGCCGATGACGAGCCCGATCGCCGCCATCAGGATCGGCTCGAACAGGCGCGTGAACCAGTCCACCCAGCGCGAGATCTCCTCGTCGTGGAACTCGGCGATGCGGTCCATCATCTCGCCCATGTTGCCGCTCCGCTCGCCGACCGCGAGCAGGCGCAGGGCCACCGGCGTGGTCAGTCCGTTCCCTTCCATCGAGACGGAAACCTGCCGTCCTTCGCTGATCGCGCGGCGTGCGGCCACCAGCCGTTCCCGCAGCGCCGGGTGCAGCAGCTCCGCACCCATGTCAAGCGCAGCCACGAGCGGCATGCCCCCGCGCAGCAGCATCCCGATCGTGCGATAGAAACGCGCGATCTGGTACACCTTCATGCGTTCGCCGATTGCCGGGAAGCGCCACAGGGCGTCCGAGAGCTTGGCTCGAACGGGGGCCGCGCGCAAGGCGTAGATTCCGGCGATCACCAGACCGGCGAGTATGCCCAGGACGAGCGCGCCGTGTCCTTCGACCAGCTGCCCCCATGAAAGCAGCATCTTTGAGAATAGCGGCAAGTCGACGGCGCGCTCCTCGTAGATGCGCGAGAAGCGCGGCACCACGTAGAACATGAGGAACAGGCTCACCAGGCCGCCGACGCCGACGAGCAGCAGCGGATAGATCGAGGCATTCAGCAACCGCTTGCGGAGCGTTTCCAGCTGGTTCTGGTACGCGACATAGCGCCCGAGCGCCGGGCCGAGGTCGCTCGTGCGCTCGGCTGCGCGCACCGTCGCGACGTAGAGCGGCGAAAAGGTTTGCGGGAACTGCTCGAGCGCGGCGGAGAAGGGCCGCCCCTGGCGCAGGGTGTCGGCAATACGCGTGAGCACGGCGCGAAAGTCGGCGCGGCGTTCTTTCTCGGCGAGCGTCTCGATCGCTTCGACGAGCGGCAGGCCGGCGCCGAGCAACACGAGCAGTTGCTGCGAAAAAAGCACGACCGGAAAGCGCTCGCTGGAGCGCCAGGCTTCGAGCAAGCCCGACTTCCGCCGCACGACGAGCACCGTGTAGCCGCGGCTTTCGGCCTGCTGGCGGGCGCTTGCCTCGTCGAGCGCCTGGAAGTCGAGCGCCTCGACGTGGCCGTCCTGCGTGATCGCCTTGAGTTCGTAGCGCATGAAAATTCGGCAGTTGGCAATTAGCAATTAGCGGTTAGCAGTTAGCATTTGGCGTTTAGCAATTAGCCCCTGGCAATTGGCGGTTACGTTAGCAGTTGGCCAATCGCTAATTGCTAATCGCCAACCGCTGCGACGCGACGGGCTGACGCTCGCGATGAACGATCTGACTTCAACTTTTGAATGAACCCATTCAGCATTTTTCTCAATGACGTCAACCGGTTTGACAGTGACTCGTAATCAGCAGCACTCAGATAGCGGAGATCCCGCGCCAACATCAACAGGCATTCCAGCTCGCTTGAGGATCCCATCGCAATTACCAGGAATCGCATGAATTCAGCGTCCCCGTCCCTGCCACACCCTTCGGCGATATTCGCGGGAATCGAGACGCAAGCTCTCCTGATCTGGGAAGTGAGTCCGTAGCTCTCATCCTTCGGAAAGCTGGATGTGAGCCGGTACGTTTCGAGCGTAAGCTCATATCCCCTTACCCAAACGACTAACTCTCGAAAGTCCTTCAAGCACGCCCCCTTGGCATTTGGCAGTTGGCGCTTAGTTTTTGCCGATAGGCTTTCGGCTAACCGCTAACCGCTAATTGCTAATCGCTAATCGCTAATGATTGGTGATGTCGGCGTTCTCGGCGCTGCCGCCGGGCGCGCCGTCCCTGCCGTAAGAGAGCAGGTCGAAGTCGCCGTTCTCCCCCGGAGAGCGATAAGCATACGGCTTGCCCCAGGGGTCGAGCGGCACGGCCTTCTTGAGATAGGGCCCGTTCCACTTCGGCTCATTCTGCGGGCGCTGCACCAGCGCGTTCAGGCCCAGTTCCGTGCCCGGATAGCGGCCGGTGTCGAGGCGGTACTGGTCGAGCGCCTTCTCGAGGGCGTCGATCTGGGCCTTGGCGGCGTTGACCTCGGATTTGCCGATCTGCCCGAAATAACGCGGCGCCACGTAGCCGACGAGCAGCCCGATGATGGCGACCACCACGAGCAGTTCGAGTAGCGTGAAACCAGTCCTCGGCATGAGGGGCGCTGGATGGTTGTTGCGATGCACGATCCCCCCTTTATCCCGATGATATTACACCAAGATGACAATATGACCGTGCGGGCTGGACTGTGCAAGCCGAGTTCGCCGCCCGGGCGGCATCGCGCTAGAATGATTTGCCATCCGACGAATCAGCCGGCTTTCCGGCCGTGTCGTCGCCCAAACGTGCCTCGGACCATGCGCGCCAACACCAGAAAAGCGATTTTGCTGACGGTTCTCGCCGGAATCGTCGCCTACGTCGCGTTCGATTCCGCCGGGGACAAGCTCTCGACCGGGAGCGCATCCCCGGTCTCTGCCAAGAGCGGCGGGGGCAAGGAAGCCGTCTCAAGTTCGCAAGGCGCAGCCTCTAAGGAGCGCGCCGGGCGATTCGCCTTGCCGGGCAGGACGCCGCTGGGCGAGCCGCGCGCGGAACTCTTCGGTCCGCATTCATGGCAGCCGCCGGCCCCCAAGTCGGCGGCTGTTATCGCCAAGACGCCCACTGCGCCCAGCCCTCCGCCCATGCCTTACAAGTTCGTGGGAACGCTGGTGCAAGACGGCAAACTGCAGGTACTGCTCGCGAAAGGCGATGCCGTCATTCCGGTCCGGGTGGGAGAATCCATTGACGGCGGGTATCGCGTCGAGTCGATCGGCGAGGACCAGATCACGCTGATCTACCTGCCGCTCGGGAAGAAGGAAGTCATTCCCTTCTTTTCCTCACTGTTGCCGGCCATGGCGGGCGCGCTGGCACGCGCGGCGTCCGATCAAGTCGCTGCGCGGTTGAAACCCGCGGCGGCGGCATCGGATGCTGACGGTGGTGCCGTACCCCGCGCTCCGGTGCAAACAGCGGTGGTGGTGACGGCCGATCCAGACCGCAAGAACGCGCCGGCGCAGCTCCTCTGGCACGGCCCGAACCAGGTCAAGCTCGGGACGGAGTTTTCGGTGGTATTGCGCGTGACCTCGGCGCAGCCGGTGCGCGCCTCGCCGATGCAG
>CAYYZZ010000009.1:0-25980 GCA_964476235.1 uncultured Streptomycetaceae bacterium
GGCTGAACTCGATGTGCTGCTCGCGCGTGATGTCCTGGTCGCGGAACAGCAGGATGTTGTTGTCGAGAAACGCCCGGTAGATCTCGCCGAACTGCTGCTCGCTCGTCAGCTTCGCGACGTCGATGTCGCAGACTTCCGCGCCAAGCGCATACGAAAGCTTGCGTAGCTTGAGTGCCATCGGGACCTCCTCCCGTTTAATTTGGCAATGATATCCCGACAGGAGTCTCCCGCGATAGCGTTGAGGAGCGTATCGGCTCCTAGTCCTGACAGACGCCTCATGATTCGGTGATTGTTACCGACTCGACAGGTTGCTGGTTTGACCCGTCCGACCGAGTGCGCTAACTTCGAGCCATTAACAATAAGGAGGAGGCGTCATGCTGGGAACTTTACTCCGTAGCGCGGCGATTGCCGTCCTCGCGGGTTGCACCGCGATCGCATCGGCGCAGAACTTCCCCACGCGGCCCATCCGTTTTCTGGTGCCCTTCGGTCCCGGCGGCGTTGGCGACCTCACCGCGCGCGCCGTCGCGCAGAAAATGGGCGTGTCGCTGGGACAGCCGGTGATCATCGACAACCGCCCGAGCGCCGGCGGAATCATCGCGACGGAGCTGGTGGCGAACGCCGAGCCCGACGGCTACACGCTGCTCCTGCTCAACAACTCGCACGGCATCAGCCACTCGCTGTTCAAGAAACTGCCGTACGACGTGGCGAAGGCTTTCGCCCCGGTTGCCACCATCAGCACGTTCAGCGTCGTCGTGCTGGTCAGCCCGGATTCGAAGCTGCGCTCGGTGAAGGACCTGGTCGCGCTGGCCAAGGCGAGCCCCGGCAAGCTCACCGTCGGCACCATCCAGATCGGCAGCACCCAGCACCTGTCGGCGGAACTGTTCAAGTCCATGGCGGGTATCGACGTGCTGAACGTGCCCTTCACCAACAGCGGCGCCGTGCTGACCGCGCTGCGCGGCAACCAGGTGCAGGTTGCCTTCGAAATCACGGCGCCGGTGATCGGCCAGATCAGGGGCGGCGGCCTGCGCGCGCTCGCGGTGTCGCCGAGGACGCGCTTTCCCGGACTGCCCGACGTGCCGACCGTCGCCGAAGCCGGCGTCCCCGGCTACCAGGTCACGTCCTGGAACGGCGTCGCGGCACCGGCCCGCACGCCCAAGGCGATCATCAACCAGCTCAACAAGGCCGTCACCGAAGCGATCAACTCGCCCGACGTCAAAAATCACTTCCAGGAACTCGGCGCAGAGACGTACCCGTCGACGCCCGAAGCATTCAACGCCTTTTTTGCTTCGGAGATCGCCAAGTGGGGCAAGGTGATCGAGACAGCCAGGATTCCAAAGCAGTAAAAGCGTGATTCGTGATTTGTGATTCGTGATTCGACCTGGACCGCGTTGCACACCCCCCGACCGGGGGAGCTTTAAGAATTCGATTCACGACTCACGACTCACGATTCACGCATTGTCGAGCTATGCCGCAATACACGCTCCGTTTGCATACGGACCGCCTCGAGCCGAAGGCGGAGGGCCGGTTGCCGGCAGGCAACCGCGTCATCTACGTGCGCGAGGGCGACGCGATCCTACGCGCGGGCGGCCAGGCAGCCGGACTGGCAGCGAACAGCGCCTGGCACGGAAGCGGCGCGGCCGCAGTGACCGCGGGGACCACGGGGGCGACGCTGCTGCGCTGGGAGCTTGCCGATGCCCGCTCGACGGGTGAACTGGCCGGCGCGGCTTCCACGCTCATGCTCGCTCAAACGGTCGAGCTCGCGGACCCGGGCGGCTACCTGATGCGCTGCGATCGGGTGGATTTTCCTCCCGGCGGCATCGCTCATACGCACGTGCACCGCGGCCCGGGCATCCGTTCCCTGCTCGCGGGCGGGATCCGGGTGGAGGTGAACGGCAACGGCCACGACATCGCGCCGGGCGGCGCGTGGTTCGAGGCCGGCCCCGACCCGGTGCTTGCGCTCGCCTCTCAAAGCGCGCCCACCGCTTTTGCCCGGGTCATGATCCTGCCGCGCGAGCTGAAAGGAAAAAGCTCGATCCGCTACGTCAAGGCCGAGGACGCCGACAAGCCCAAGCTGCAGACTTACCACGTGTTCGTCGATGAGCCCATCGAGCTTGGATGAAGCGTGACTTGATAATGCGTGACGTGGTGATGGAATTAGTAGGCAGTTGGCAGCCGTCAGTTGGCAGCAACTGCAAACTGCCCACTGCAAACTGCAAACTGCAAACTTATCTTCCCTCATCCCTCATCCCTCGTGAACGCCGTGGCTGAGGCGCAGCCGAACCACGGCGGGCACGCGGGCGGCGCATCGCTGCCCTTCCTGGTATTCGCGCTGCTCGCCGGCCACACCATGGCTTCCATGGCGTCGCTGGTGCTGCCCGCGGTCGCGCCCGCCGTGGCGCGCGATTACGGCGTCGACCCGTCGCTGATCGGCTACCAGATCAGCCTGGTCGCCGTCGGCATGGCCGGGTCGCTCGCGCTGCTCGGCAATCTGAGCCGGAAGATCGGCGCGTGCCGCACCAACCAGGTCGGTCACGGCCTGATCGCGACGGGCATGCTGGTCATGCTGATCCCGTGGGCGCCGTTCCTCGTCGCCGGCTCGCTCGTCATCGGCATCGGCTACGGCATGATCACGCCCTCGGCCTCCACCCTGCTGGTGCGCTTTACGCAGGTGGAACGGCGCAACAGGGTGTTCTCGCTGCACCAGATCGGGATTCCCCTCGGCGGCATCCTCGCCGCGCTGGTCTCGCCGGTGGTGGCGGTCCTGGCCGGCTGGCGCTGGTCGGTCGCGTTGAGCGCGGTCCTGCTCTACTGCGTGATTGCGCTGATGCAGCGCCGCCGGCGGTCGTGGGACGACGACCGCGATGCCGCGAGCAGCGCCGTCTCGCGCAAACCTTTCGCCGGCATGGGCATCATCTGGGAAAACCGCTCGTTGCGGCTGGTCGCCATCGCCAGCAGCTGCTTCTCGTGGGTGCAGTTCTGCACCGCGACCTTCACGGTGGTGGCCTGCGTGGAAGCGCTCGGCATGAGCCTCGTCATGGCCGGCACCGTGCTGACCGCCGTGCAGTTAGCGAGCGCGGCGGGACGCCTGGCCCTCGGCTGGATCGTGGACCGCATGCAGGACACGGCGCGCATCCTGGCGTGGACGGCGGGCGTGATGGTCGCCGCTTCCGTGACGGCGCTTGCCCTGTCGCCGTCATTGCCGCTGCCGGCGGTCTACCTGCTGTTCGCCGTGCTCGGCTGCGTCTCGGGCGCCTGGCCCGGCGTCGTGCTGGCGGAAGTCGGCCGCCTCGCGCCGCAGGGCCGGGTCAGTCTCACCATCAGCGGATCGCTGATGTTCACCAACATCGGCAAGTTCGCGGGGCCGATCGTGCTCGCCAACGTCTACACGCTCACCCACAGCTACGGCTGGGCGTTCGCGTCGCTGGTCTTTCCCTCCGCGGCCGCGCTGGCCTGCCTGCTCGCGGCGCGCGCGGCCCCACGGCTTTCGTAAGAATCGTCACTACATCACTGCGTCACTTCGTCACTTCGTCACTTCGTCACTTCGTCACTTCGTCACTGCGGACAGGCGTCCGCGCTCAGCGTTTCGCCGCGCGCGCTTCAAACAGCTCTAACACGTCCCAGTTGCCGCGGAAATCGCAGCCATCGTGCTCGCTGCAGCGGCTGGTATCGAGCCATTCGGATTTTCGCTCGGTCCGTACCGGCCGGCCCAGCGCGGGCACGTACCAGTCGAACTCGATGATGCGGGTTTCCGAGCGGGAGAAATCCGTGTCTCCCGGATAGACGAAACGCCTGACCTTGACGGTGTCGAACTCACCCGCCGGCACCCGGATGCGCTCGTTCCCCATCACCCGGCCGTCCACGCGCACGCTTCTCTGCCGGGCGGAGCCCGGGACGCTCGCCTTGACGCGCACCGACCAGGTCTTGCCCGGCTCGAGCGGAAACACGTAGGCGGGATAAGCGGTGGCGAATTCGTACTCCTCCGGCACGCCGTGGCTCTCGACCAGGTTCCGCAGCCAGTTGCCTTCCCGCGTATAGATTGCAGTGTGCGCCCAGCCCGCTTCGGCATTGTCCGGGTTGACCGAAACGGTGATGCGATCCGGGTCAACCCGGTCGACCTGGTAATGCAGCTTGCCGCGGATTTCCTTGTTGTAGCCGTTCACGAGCTGGTAGGTATAGGCGTCGCCCGCGGAGGGCGCCCCGGCCGCTGGAGCGGCCCCCATCATTGCCGCGATCAGCGCCAGGGCGCCTATCACCGGCCGTGGATCGAGGGGAGAGTTCGTCGAGTTCGTCATGACAGCCTCCTTGAGCTGGAAAGGAAGAACGATAACGGGTAAACACCGGCCGGGCTCGTATCCTTCCGCATCGGACCGTAGAATCGACCCCGGCTGCCGTTACTATTACACAATCGGCCGCAAACGCGCTGGCGGACCGCCCAGCGCGCGCCGGCATGTTCCGACGTCTCCTGGCAAAGGATCCTGATGGCATCCAGTATCGACCTCATCGCGGACTATGCGCACGCCTTGCGCTATTCCGACCTGCCGGTTGCGGCCGTGCATCATTGCAAGCGCTGCATGATCGACACCTTCGGCGTCGCGCTCGGCGCTTTCGACGCCGAGCCGAGCCGGATCGCGCGCGCCATGGCGCAGCGCGTCGGCGTGGCATCGGGCGCGCGCATCATCGGCACCACGCACCGCACGCTGCCCGAGCTCGCGGCTTTTGCCAACGGCGTCATGGCGCGCTACTTCGACGGCAACGACGTTTACCCCGGCGGCGGCGGGCATCCGAGCGACACCATTGCAGCCGTGCTCGCGGCCGCCGATACGAAGGGCGCCGACGGCAAAACGATCGTCACCGCGATCGCCCTCGCCTACGAGGTCTACTACAGCCTGTGGAAGGCCACGAACCTGCGCGACAAGGGCATGGACAACGTCTTCTACACTGCGGTGGGCGGCGCCGTCGGCGCAGCCAAGGTGCTCGGACTCGACCGGGCGCGCATCGCCGAGACCGTTGCGCTGGCAGCCGCCCCCAATATCGCGGTCGATGCCACGCGCTATGGGCGCCTGTCGATGTGGAAAGGCTGCGCCGGGGGCAACGCCGCCCGCAACGGCGTGTTCGCGGCGCTGCTCGCCTCGGCCGGCATGACCGGGCCCGAGAAAGCCCTCGAAGGCAGTCACGGCCTGGAAAATCTGGTCGGCAAGTTCGAGCTGGCGCCGTTTGCCGGCGACGGGCGCCCGTTCAGGATCACCGAAGTCACCATCAAGTATTTTCTTTCCGAAGGCCACTCGCTGTCGCCGATCACGGCGGCGCTGCAGCTCTGCCGGCAGGTCGCGGCCGAGGACATCGAGGCGGTGACGATCCACACCTACAAGTTCGCATGGGAAGTCATTGGCAGCGGCCCGGAGAAGTGGCGCCCGGTCACGCGCGAAGATGCCGATCACAGCATGCCCTACGTAGTCGCTGCGGTGTTGATCGACCGGGGGTTCAGCGACGAGATCTTTTCCAGCGGGCGGCTGCGCGATCCGCGCATCCTCCAGTTGATCGACAAGATCGAGGTCAAGGAGGATGCCGCGCTGACGCGGCTGGCGCCGGAGAAGCTGCCGTGCCGCATCGAGATCAAGACGAAGAACGGCGAGCGCAAAGTGGCTGCGGTCGACTACCCGCGCGGCCACCACCTCAACCCGATGAGCGACGACGAGGTGAACGCCAAGTTCCGCGGCGTCGCGCAGCGCGTGCTGCCGAAAGAGCGCGCCGACCGGGCGCTGGATGCGCTGTGGAAACTCGATACGGCAACGAGCCTCGACGCGCTCTTCGACGCGGTGCGGACCGGCCGCTAGCCGGGACAACCGTCGGGGGCCACGCTGCGGCCTACTCGAGCTCTACCGTCTTGAAATCCGCCGGCAGCACGATTTCCAGCACCTCGCAATTGGGCGAGTAATCGAGCACGACGTGCTCGATGCGCGGCGGCTGGATCCAGCAGCTCCCTTCTTTCATCACGATCGCACCCTGGCCCTCGAGTTCGGTCTTGATCCAGCCCTTGAGGACGTAGACCATCTGGAAATCGACGTCGTGGTAGTGGCGCTTCGAGACCTCTTCCGCGCGGAACGGCGGGAGCAGCCGGATGACGTGCGCCTGCACCAGGCCATGGGTGGCCTCGCTCAGGCCGAGGTCGCGGTACTTCGCGTAGGTTCTCAAACCGTTCACCCGGAAATCCTCGTCCCGGTAATGGCTGACGGCGAACCGTTGCGCCGGCCGCGCCCTTGACCCGGCTTTGGGTTTTGCTTTGGGAGCGGCGCGCTTCGCCGGGCTCCGCCGCTTGGCTTTTGCTTTGGCCATGACTCGCTCCCTGATTGTGCAGGGGAATGAGTTTGCTCCCCGGCTGCCACGCTCGCAAGCGCGCCGTGCGCGGCAGCAGTCCCGACAAAGTTGCAGCCATTCCAACCGTGAATCTTTGACACCGTGAAACGCGGGGCCTACGATGCCCGCCTGCTTAGAGCGTGTCTCAAAAGCACTCCCTCGCCCCGCGGCAGCGGGGAGAGGGTTGGGGTGAGGGGCAACGCGTCGCCGCTCTTCATAGGGAAAAGACTCAACGCCTTTGCGTCCCCTCACCCTAGCCCTCTCCCCCAAACCGGGGGAGAGGGGATTTTTGAGATAGGTTCTGGTCAGAAAGCGGCATCGCATGGGAATTCTGTCCCTCGGCAACTCCACACTGTTCAACGCCTCACCGATCGAGGTTGTCAACGCCGCTGCGGCCGGCGGCTTCGACGCGGTCGGGGTCAGGGTCGCCGGCCGCAAGCCCGGCGACGGCAGCGCTGCGGTGATCGGCAATGCATCAACCATCCGCGACCTGCGGCGGCGGCGCGACGACACCGGGATCGCGATCACGCACGTCACGGCCTACTGGGTTACGCCCGATCTCACGCTCGCCGAATTCATGCCGGTAATCGACACCGCCGCGGCGCTCGGCGCCGGCATGATAGTCGTCAACTGCGGCTATGACGACGAAACCCGCTTCATCTCGTTCATGGCCTCGTATTGCGAAGCCGCGGCAAAATACCGCCTGAAACTCGTGCTGGAATTCATGCCCTACAGCGGCGCGAAGACGCTCGAACAGGCGGTGCGCATGATCAAGGCAGCGGGCCAGCCCAATTTCGGCCTGATGGTGGATCCGCTGCATCTCGCGAGATCCGGCGGCACGCCGGCGGACGTGAAGAAGGTGGAACCGGGGCTGATCTACATGGTGCAGTTATGCGACGCGCCCCTGAACAAGCCGGCCGGTATCGAGCTTCGCGCGGAGGCGCTGACCGACCGGCTCTATCCCGGCGAGGGCGGGCTGCCCCTGCACGAGTTCCTGGATGCGGTTTCACCGGACGTGCAGATCGATGTCGAAGCGCCGCACCGCGCGCACGCCGGCCTGACGCCGGACGAGCAGGCCAGGATGACTGCGGAGAAGTGCCGCCGGTTCCTCGCCGCCTATTATGATCGTCTGGCACGCCACTTGAAACGCAGTGCGAGCCGTCGTGTGAAACGCAGGTTGAAACGCGATTGAAACGCAGTTGCACCAGTATCCGCACCTTGTCCGTGCGTGTGGATTCGCGTCGTGAAGTTGCCGCCGCTGACGCCGCTCCCCTATTGATTCAGCGCCCGGGCGCCGCAATCAGACGGCGGCAGCGTCCTCAACGTTTTAAAGTGAACAGACCTTGAGGTTTCATCTTGATTCATCATTGCTCCAGCGCCATTCCTGATTCCCTGACGACCTTGCGCCAGCGGGCGATGTCGGTCACGAGAAATCGCGAGAATTCCTCGGGCGTGCTGCCGACCGGCTCCCCGCCGTCGGCGGCGAGTTTGCCCGCCACATCGGGGGCCCTTGCGCCCTTCGCGAGTTCCGCGTTCAGCCGGTTCACGATAGCCGCGGGCGTGCCGGCGGGCGCGAGCCAGCCGTGCCACGTAGCCGCTTCGTAGCCCGGCACCCCCGATTCCGCCACCGTCGGCAATTCGGGCAGCACGAGGGAACGCCTGGCGCTGGTGACGGCCAACGCGCGCAGCCTGCCCGCTTTCACGTAAGACAGGCTGGACAGCGGATTCGAGAACAACCCGTGGACCTGGCCCGCCAGCGTGTCGATCGTCGCCTGGCTGATTCCCTTGTACGGAACGTGGGTGATCTTCACCCCGGCCATGATCCTGAACATCTCCAGCGCAAGACCGGTGGCAGTGCCGTGTCCCGCGGAGCCGAAATCCAGCATGCCCGGCCGGGCCAGCGCGAGCGCAACGAGATCCTTTGCGGATCGGGCCGGCACCGACGGGTGCACGACCAGCAGGAACGGCGCCTGGACGACGAGCGAGATCGGCGCGAAATCCTTGACCGGATCGTAGGGGAGCTTGGGAAAGAAGATCGGCGTGGTCGAATGGCCCGCCGCCGCGGCGAGCAGCGTGTACCCGTCCGGCGGCGACTTCGCGACGGCCATATAGGCGATCGTGCCGCTCGCGCCCGCGCGATTGTCCACGACGAATGGCCGGCCCATGCTCTCGGTCAGCTTATGCGCGAACAACCGCGCCTGGGTATCGCTCGCGCCGCCCGGCGCAAGGCCGATGATCACCCGTACCGGCTTCGCCGGATACGCCTCGCGCGCGTCGACAGGCTGCGCGGAAGCCGGAAATGCCGCAAGCGCCGCTCCAAACGCCGCCAGCGCCGTCGCAGCGCGCGGCGCAACGGAACAAATCCGACACGCACGGTCCACATTCATATTATTGCTCATCGAAATGGGTCAGTGTAACGAACCGCGGCTAAACCGAGCCACCGTCGACGCCGATATCCTTGCCGGTGACAAACGAGCTTGCATCCGAGGCGAGAAAAGCGATCAACGCGGCGACTTCGTCAGGGTGCCCATGCCGCCCGACGGGGATCGACTTGTCGCGCTCTGCCAGCCCTACCGATGCATCCTCGTCTCCGCTCTCGCGCCGCGCCGTACTCGCCGCCCGCGAGGTGCGGATGGGACCGGGAGAGACGGCGTTGACGGTGATGCCGAAGGGCGCGAGATCCTGTGCCAGGCTCCGCGTAAAGCTCGCTACTGCGCCCTTCGAAGCCGCATAGACGGCCCGGCGCTTGCGCGGCCGGTCGACGATGGCTGACCCGATGTTGATGATCCTTCCCCATTTCGCCTTGCGCATGTAGGGCACCGCCGCGCGACAGGTGAGGAATATCCCACGCGCGTTCACGCCGATCAGATGGTCCCACACCTCGACGGGCACATCCTCGATCTCGGCACGGTCCTTGCCGTGCGGCGCGCCGGCATTGTTGACCAGGACGTCGAGGCGGCCGTGCCGGCTCATGACTTCGTCGATCATGCGCTTCACGTCGGCTTCGGAGGACACGTCGCCCCGCATCCATGACGCGGCCCCGCCTTTTGCCGCGATCTCCTCGACGAGACTTTCCAGGCCGCGCCAGGATGGCTCGCGGTCACCGGGCCGCTCATTGTCATCAGCCACGCCCGTCAGGTCCACATCCGATACGACGACAGCCAACCCGGACGCGGCGAGAATGCGCGCCGTCGAGGAACCGATGCCGACAGCCTTGCCACAGCCGGTGATGAAGGCGACGCGACCTGAAGTGGTCATGGTTTTCTCCTAAAGTGAAATCGGCCTTGATCAGCCGCGCCAGTTCTTCGGGCAGCCGCCTTCGAGGGTGTTGCCCTGCTTCTCGAGATTGTCCCGGATCGCCGGCGACCCAATCAGCCGGCGGCAGCGTCCTTCGTGCCGGGATGCTCCGGCTCGGGCACCCGCCCGTCGGCATCCAGTCCCGCGAGTTTTTCGACGTATTTATAGATGCCCATGCCGTCGCCCGCCAGGTAGCCATTGGCTGCCGCGTCCTGGTACATCTCGAGTACCTTGGGCGTCACCCACAAGTGCACCCCGAGGCTCTTCGCCTCGTCGAGGAACAGCTTCGCGTCCTTCAACCCGTTGCGAAGCTGGCCGCCATATTGAAACGTGCGCGTCAGGATCGCAGCCGGAAACTTCTCCGCGGTGGTGGTGTTGCGGCCACTGCCGGCATTCAGAATGTCGACCATCATCTTCGCGTCTATGCCAGCCTTGACCGCAGTCACCACGGCCTCGAACGACGCCACCTTCCCCGCGCCCGAGACGATGTTGTTGACCACCTTGGCCACCTGCGACAGACCCGGTTTCTCGCTGACATAGAAAATATTGCGCGCGAGGATGGACAGCACGGGGCGCGCGCGCTCATAAATTTCACGGGGGCCCGACACGATCATCGCGAGCCTGCCTTCCCGCGCGCCAGGTTTTCCGCCACTCACGGGTGCGTCAAGCAGGCTGATGCCGGCCGACCGCAGCCCTTCGGCAATGGTCATGATCGTGGCCTTGCCGATGGTCGACATCTCCACGTGAATCTTGATCGCCCTTCCCTTGACGACACCGTCAGGGCCCAGTGCGACATCGCGGCTGATCTCGGCCGAGGGCAGCGTGGCGAGCACGATCTCCGCGACGTCAGCCACCTCGCGCGGCGTAGCCGCCACCTTCGCCCCGCGCTCACGCAGCGGCGCGACGGCCGCCGGATTGGGATCGCAGACAGTCAATGGGTAGCCGGCGTCGAGGAGCCGCCTGGCCATCTCGCCCCCGAGACTTCCCGTACCGATGAAACCGAGTTGAATGGTCATGTTACCTCCCGTTCGCCGTCTTAAAATAAAAAACCCCCGTCCAGACTGCGCCTAGCAGGGTATTGTAAAACTCGCGTCGCTCCCGCGAAGGCGGGAGTCCAGTACCCCCATCCTACCTTCCCCCTAAAAGGGGGAAGGGGATACCCGCCGGCGCGGGAATGACGGTCTGGTCAAATACCGCACGTTTTTCAACGCCCTGCTAGACGGAGCCGCCATCGACGCCGATTGCCTTGCCCGTGACGAACGAGCTCGCGTCGGAGGCGAGGAAGGCAATCATCGCCGCGACTTCGTCCGGGTGACCGTGCCGCCCGACCGGAACCGCCTTGGCACGTTCCGCCAGGCCCACCGAGACATCCTCGTCTCCGCTCTCGCGCCGGGCCGAGCTCATCGCCCGTGAGGTGCGGATGGGGCCGGGAGAGACGGCGTTGACGGTGATGCCAAAGGGCGCGAGATCCTGGGCCAGGTTCCGCGTGAAGCCCACCACCGCCGCCTTCGAGGCCGCATACACGGCCCGGCGCTTACGCGGCCGGTCGACAATGGCAGAAGCGACGTTGATGATCCTTCCCCATTTCGCCTTGCGCATGTGGGGCACCGCGGCGCGGCAGGTGAGAAATACCCCCCGCGCGTTCACGCCTATCAGTTGTTCCCACGCCTCGAGCGGCACGTCCTCGATCTCGGCGCGGTCCTTGCCCTGCGGCGCCCCGGCATTGTTGACCAGGACATCGAGGCGGCCATATCGGTTCACGACTTCATTGATCATGCGCGTAACGTCGGCTTCCGAGGAGACGTCGCCGCGCAGCCACGACGCGGTTCCGCCCTTTGCCACGATCTCTTCGACGAGGCTTTCCAGGCCGCGCCAGGACTGATCGCGGTCACCGGGCCGCTCGTGGGCGTTGGCCACGCCCGTCAAATCCACGTCCGATACGACTACAGTCATTCCAGACGCGGCGAGGATGCGCGCCGTTGAGGCGCCGATGCCGACAGGCTTGCCACAGCCGGTGATGAAAGCGACGCGACCTGAAGTTTTCATGGTTTTCCTCGTGATGGTTCAGCATTCCGGCCAATATCTCCTGCACAGGCAGGGACGCTAGCCGTCATCCTCTAGCGGCTGCGCCCCGCCCGGTTAATCGGTTCCAGCAGGGGGGCTTTGCTGCCTTCGCGCGGCGGGCAGCGGTCGACGACCAGCGTCATGCTCAGGGTCGAGTAGTAACCCATCAGTCCGATCAGATCGATGATTCCCGCCTCTCCGTGCTCGCCGAGCATTTTGGCGTAGGTCGCGTCATCGATGGCACCGCCGTCGAGCAACGTCTTGCAGAAATCGTAGATGAGTTTCTCGTCCGGCTTCATGTCGGTCGGACGCTCACCCGCCCATATCCTGTCGGCGGTGGCCTTGCTGATTCCGGCGTCCTGGGCCTGCTGATAATGCACGGACCACGGGTACTGCGCGGTCCAATGCCGCGCGACCACGAGGATAACCAGTTCCTTGAGCCGTTCCGGCGTCGAGCTCTCGAACCGGACATACTCTCCCAGCCGCGCGACCGGATCCGCCACGCCGGGGCTGCGGAGCCAGGCGTTGACCGGCGATCCGATCTTCTGCCTCGGTCCCGTGATGGCGCGCTCGGCGATCGGCCGTTGCGCGGGGGATAACTGGTCGACGGTAAGTCGTTCGAAGCGGTATTTCACAATTTTCCTCCAGTAGCTACGCGAGTGAATTCCGTACTTCGCCGGCGCGGATCCGGTTTGTTTACTTGGCGCCCAGCGCTCTGACTGTCTCCGCCCACTTGGCGACATCGTCGATCATGAATTTTCTGAACTCAGCCGGGTTGAGCGTGTTGATCAGAAAACCCTGCTTGAGCAGACCTTCGGCAACCTCGGGCGATTTGACTACCGCCAGTAAGTCCCGGTGCAATTGCTGCGCAAGTTTCCCGGGCATGCCGGCCGGGCCGACAATGCCGTACCAGTTGGCCGCTGTGAAACCCGGCAGATTGGCGGCCTCGGCGACGGTGGGCACGTCGGGCATCAGGGGATGGCGCGCCGTCGAGCCGGACGCCAGCGCCCTCAACCTGCCCGTTTTCACGTGAGGCAGTATGCCCGCGACCGCCGCGAAGCCCACCTGCACCTCGCCGGTCAACACTGCCAGCAGCGCCGGACCGGATCCCTTGTAGTGCACCTCGACCATCTCGATCCCGACACGCTGGGTGAAGTTGGCCATCTCGAGGGACGGCGTCGTGCCCACGCCGGAGGTGGCGTAATTCAGCTGCCGCGGCTTCGCCTTCGCCATCGCGATCAGCTCCTGCAACGTCTTCGCCGACTGGAACGCAGGGTTTACCACGACCACGTCCGGCGACGACGCTATGAGGATGATGGGAGTGAAGCTCTCGACGGTGTCGAAGGGTTGCGCCTTGTTGAAATGCGGGCGGATCGTGTGGTTGGCATTGTTGATGCCCATCGTGTAGCCGTCCGGGCTCGCCTTCGCCACCACGTCCATGCCGATCATGCCATCGGCGCCCGGAAGGTTGTCGACCACCACGGCCTGTCCCCACGTGATCGAGAGGAATTTGGCGAGGAGCCGTCCAATGGCATCGGTCCCGCCCCCGGGCGAGGTACCGACGATCAGGCGCACGGGGCGTTCGGGATAACCTGCCGCAAACGCCGTCGCAGCGCCGAACGACGCCGCGGCGGCCAAGGCCAGAATGCCTGACCTGCGTTTTTTGGAGATCATGGCTACCTGGCGCCGCTCGCTTTCACCGTATTGCCCCATTTGGCAACGTCGTCGATGAGGTATTGCCTGAATTCAGCCGGGTTAAGCGTGTTGATCAGAAAGCCCTGCTTGTGCAAACCCTCGGCAACCTCGGGCGATTGGATGACCGCCAGAAAATCATCGTGCAGCCGGTGCGCGAGCCTGGCGGGTATGCGAGCCGGGCCGATGATGCCGTACCAGTTCGCTGCCTCGAAGCCCGGCAGATTGGCAGCTTCGGCAACGGTAGGAACATCCGGCATCAGCGGATGGCGGGCTTTCGAGCCCGTGGCCAGCGCCTTGAGCCTGCCGGTTCGAATGTGTCCGATGATGGCCGCGATTGCCGCAAAGCCGACTTGCACCTCGCCGGTCAGCAATGCCACGAGGGCCGGGCCGGTGCCCTTGTAGTGAACCTCGACCATCTCGATCCCGACGCGCTGGGCGAAGTTCGCCATCTCCAGGGACGGCGCCGTGCCCTGACCGGCCGTGGCGTAATTCAGATGCCGCGGCTTCGACTTTGCCAGCGTGATCAACTCCTGCAACGATTTGACCGACGAGAGCGCCGGGTTGACCAGGATCACGTCCGGTGCCGAAGCCATCAGGATGATCGGCGTGAAACTCGTGATCGTGTCGAAGGGTTGATTTTTGTAGAAGTGGGGACGGATCGTGTGGTTCACGTTGTTGATGCCCAACGTGTGACCGTCCGGGGTGGATTTCGCCACCGCGTCCATGCCGATCATGCCCTCGGCACCCGGCCGGTTGTCGACCACCACGGCCTGTCCCCACTTCAGGGACAGGGACTTCGCGACGAGCCGCGCAATGGCGTCGGTCCCGCCCCCGGGCGAGGTGCCGACGATCAGGCGCACGGGTCGCTCGGGATAACCTGCCGCATCTGCCGTCGCAGCGGCGAACGATGCGGCGGCTGCAAGGACAGGAACGGCAAGCCGCCGTCTCCAGGAGATCATGGCTTCTTCCCTTGATGGATTTCTAGATCGTTCAATCCCGCTTCTTCGAGGATCATCGCCGAGCCCTTCTCGGCGATCATGACGGTCGCGGCGTTGGTATTGCCGCCCACGATCGTCGGCATGACCGAAGCATCGATCACACGCAACTGCCCGATGCCACGCACACGCAGCCGCGGGTCCACCACGGCCTGGCCGTCGACGCCCATCTTGCACGTTCCGACCTGGTGGTGGTTGGTGGTCCCGCGCTTGCGGCAGAATTCCACGAGATCGTCGTCGGACGTGACCTGGGGACCCGGCGACATTTCTTCGGCGACGTAAGGAGAGATCGCCGGCATCGACATGATCCTGCGGATGGTCTTCAGCGCGACCACGCACGCGTGGCGGTCCCGCTCCGAGACGAAATAGTTGAAGCGTATTTCAGGCGCCGCCGCGGTATCGGGACCCTTGATCCGCACCGTGCCGCAATTGTCGGGGTGAACCATCGTCGCCGAGACGATGAAGCTCGAAAACGGGTGCAGGCCCATGCGCTCCCTGGAGCGCCCGGTGATCGACCGCCCCCACAGCCGCAGCTGCAGGCGGCAGTTCGGCGACGCGTACGACGGATCGGTCCGAATACCGCCGCCCGCCAGCGTCGCGTTCGTCGCCATCAGTCCCTTGCGGAACAGGATGTACTGGAGCCCCATCGCCATCCGCCGCAACGGGTTGTTGACGACATCGTTGACGGTGACCGGGCGGGTGCAGCGATAGCCCATCGTCAACTGGAAGTGATCCCTCAGGTTGCTGCCGACCCCGGCACGATCTGCAACAACGGAAATGCCGTGCTTCCGGAGCAGATCCGCCGGCCCCACCCCGGACGACTGGAGCAGTTGCGGTGAGTTGAACGTTCCGCCGGCAAGGATGATCTCCCGGCGCGCCGTCAGGCTCTCGAGGACTCCATTCCGCCTGACCTCGACTCCGACCGCGCGCCCATCGCGGAACACGACGCGCGTCGCCAGCGCGTGCAGGATGACTTTCAGGTTGGTGCGGCGGCGCGCAGGGCGCAGGTACTCGGTGGCCGTGCCGCTGCGGCGGCCGCCGCGGATGGTCACCTGGTTGTAGCCGAAGCCGTCCGCGGACGCCCCGTTGACATCGTCATTGCGGGGAAAACCCGCCTGCACCGCGGCCTCGACGAAAGCGTCCGCCAGCTCGTGGCGACGCGTGTACTCGACCCGGATCGGCCCGCCGGTCGCGTGGTAGGCGTCGGCGCCGCGCACGTTGTCCTCGGACTGCTTGAAGTACGGCAGCACGTCGTCGTAGCTCCAGCCGGTGTTGCCGAGCTGGCGCCAGCCGTCGAAATCCTCGCGCTGGCCGCGCACGTAGATCATCCCGTTGATGGAGCCGGTGCCGCCCAGCACTTTGCCGCGGGGAAGATAGCTGCGCCCGCCCGCAAGCTCGGGTTCGGGCTCGCTCTCGTACATCCAGTTGTACTTGGGGTCGTCGTAGAGCTTGCCGTAGCCGATCGGCGTATGGATCCAGAAGCTGTCGTCCTCGCCGCCGGCTTCGATCAGCGCGACGCGATGCGCGCCGGATTCGCTCAAGCGGGCGGCGACCACGCAGCCCGCGGTGCCCCCGCCGACGACGACGTAGTCGAATTCCCCCAGTGATTCCATCTCGATGCCCTCTTCGATTCAGGTTCCGCGATTCCGGCCGTTACTTGGGAAGGAGCATATCGGCGATGATGGCGACGAGTTCGACATAGCTTTTCATGATGACGTAAAGAATGGCGCCGGCAACGGCCCCGCCCGCGCCGTACAGCCATCCCCCGCCGGCGTAGGCCAGGCAGAGGCCGAGCGCCACTGGAAGCAGGGCCACCGCTATGGCAAAGCGGTGGCCGTGACGGACCAGGAAGTTGATGATGGGATAGTTCGGCATGCTCCCTCCGATCTTCAGGGGCCTATTGCTTGATGTTTCTGATCACCCGCGACCATCGCGTGTACTCCAGCTTAACCAGCTGCGCGAGTTCGTCGGGCGTGCCGCCCTCCACGGTATTGCCCTGCTTCTCCAGGGTGCCCCGGACTTCCGGCGAGCGGATCGCCTTCACCATGTCATCGTTCAGCTTGTGGACGATTTCCTTCGGCGTCTGCGCCGGCGCGAACGCCGCGAACCATACCTTGGTGTCGAACCCCGGCAGTCCGCTCTCGATCAGGGTCGGCACGTCGGGATAAAGGTCGAGGCGCTTTGGCGAGGTCACGGCGATCGGCCGCAGCTTGCCTGCCACGACGTGGGGCCGCAGCGGGGCCGTCGAGTTGAACAGCAGCTGCGTCTCGCCGCTGAGGATGCCGATCACCGCCGGTCCGCCGCCCTTGTAGCCAATATGGACCATACGCGTCCCGGTTTCCTGGAGGAACAGCTCGGTGGCGAGATAGGGCACCGTGCCGGCGCCCGCGGAACCGAACGTGATCCAGCCCGGCCGCGCCTTCGCCAGCGCGATGAGCTGCTTGATGGTCCTCACCGGCATCGACGGGTGCACGACCACCAGGCTGGGCGAGGAGCTGATCAGGGTGATCGGCTCGAAGCTGGTATACGGGTCGAACGCCGGCTTCCGCTGCGCCGGCGTGATGGCGATCGAAGTCGTGGTGATCAGCAGATTGTAGCCGTCGGGTTTCGCCCGCGCGATCTCGGCCGTGGCAATGTCGCCGTCGGCGCCCGGTTTGTTCTCGACGAGCACGCTCTTGCCCCACGTCTCGGTGAGGTACTTGGCCATCAACCGCGCCGCGACGTCGGTGCCGCCGCCGGCGCCGAAGCCGACGAGCAGCCGGACCGGCCGCTCGGGAAACTGCGTCTGGGCCGTGGCGTTTGTCGCGCCAACCGTCATCGCTACCGCCGTCGCCATCGCGACGATCCAACGCTGGGCTGTCATCGGCTATCCTCCTTCATTTATTAAAGTCGCATCACGGCTTCGCGACGCGCATCAGTTGCCGCATCCGCGCGGACCCTAGGAGCGTCCACTCGGGGCGGGCCGAAAGCGCGCCCGCTACGTCGGCCTCGATGGCGGCGACCTGTCCGTCCGTCACCCCTTCGATCATCAGCAGCGCGTCGGCGAGGCGGTCCGGCCCGCGCAGGCCTTCGCGCGTGGCGCCCTTCATATTACGCACCGCGCCGTCCAGCAACTCGGGCATCGCCCGGAACGCGCGCGCCCGCATGATGCCCGGCCGGCGCACGAGCGCCGCAACGAATTCCGACCAGGCGGGCACATCCTCCTCCTGCAGCGATGCATTGCAGGCGGCGAACCGCACCCAGGCCCCTTCCGCCACGCCCTTGACCGCGACCGCGTCCGCAACCGGGCGGCCGATGAACCGGATGACGTTGCGGAACAGCGGGATGAACTGCTGGCTGCGCGGGTCCGGCGTCCGTCTCATGGCCAGGTAGGCCTCGTTCTTGAACACCTCGGGCCCGGCGACATCGAACCATGCGGCGTACTGCGGAGCGCCATCGACCGCGACAAAGCGGCGCGCCTGGATGAAGCCGGGAATGCCGAGCACCCGGTCGGGCGCGTGCTCCCGGTTGTACCATTCGTTGAACTCCGTTTCGCGCTCGGCCGGAATATCGGTCCAGATGATATAGGAGACGGCGGATCCGGCCATGGGCTCGCTCAGTTTTCTCTCGGTTCTCTCTCAGTTCTTGATGTTCCTGACCACGCCCGCCCAGCGGATCAGGTCGGCCTTGATGACTTCCTTGAATTCCTCAGGCGTGTTTGCGATGATGTCGAATCCCTGGCTTTTCAGGGACTGGCTCAGCGCGGGCGCGTTGACGACCTTGACGATGTCGGCATTGATCTTGCGGACGATGTCGGGCGGCGTCTTCGCGTGGGCGAGGATTCCGTACCACGACGCCGCCTGGAAACCCTTCAGCCCGCTCTCCGCAACCGTCGGCACGCTGGGCTCCTGCGGCCACCGCTGGGGCGAGCTGATCGCGAGCACGCGCAGCCTGCCCGCCTTGATGTGCGCGTGGATCGTCGAGAGCGCGCCGAACATCATCTGCACTTCGCCGCTGAGCAATCCGATGGCCGCCGGGGCGCTGCCCTTGTAGGGCACGTGCACCATGTCGAGACCGGCCATCTGCCTGAACATTTCCGATGCGAAATAGGCCGACGTGCCGGTGCCGCTCGACCCGAACGACAGCGCTCCGGGCTTCGCCTTCGCGAGCGCGATGAGTTGCTTGACGCTGTGCACCGGCAACGATGGGTGCACGACCAGGAAGTTCGGCGTGGAAGCGACCAGGATGACCGGCGCGAAACTTTCGACCGGGTCGTAGGGAACGCTGCGCTGCGCGGGCGAGATGGTATGGCCGTTGGTGATCACCGCCAGGTTGTAGCCGTCAGCCGGCCCGCTGGCGATGGCAGCGGCGGCGATCGCCCCGTCCGCACCGGGCCGGTTTTCGACGGGCACGCTCTGCCCCCACAACGCGGGCAAGTCCTTCGCGATCAACCGCGCGATGAGATCGCTGCCTCCCCCGGCGCCGAACCCGACGATCATCCTGACCGGACGGTCCGGAAACTCCGCGGAACCGGCGCTGGCAGCCGCGAGGAAAACCGCGGCTAAAGCGACACGAAACAAAGGCGCCATTCAACCTCCAATAACGGGGTCGGTAAGACTAGAACCTGTCTCAAAATAGGTTCTATGCATGCCGTCCGTCTGCGGCGCTGCTGACGCTATTGCCCTGAGAGGCGGAAGCGCTCTCCAGGTCTTTCGTGACGACACGGTATGCCGCGTGGCGTCCCGCCAGGCGGCCCGAAGTGAACGCCCAGCCGATGTGATGGCCGTGGCCTTCCAGCAGCATGCCGCCCATCCCAATGAAGCCCGCCGCGAACAAGCCCGGGATCGGCTTGTCGTGCGGCCCGAGCACCTGCAACCGGGTATCGACCGCGACGCCGCTGTCGCTGAAATTGAGATAGTGCCGGACCGGCCCCATCGCGATGAACGGCCCGCGGTCCAGCGGCTCACGGCCCGCTGCCTTGTCGGGCGATGCCAGCGACGCGTTGTAGTCATCGACCGTTTTTCTCAGTGTTTCCGGCGAGGCGCCGATGCGGGCCGCAAGCGCCTCCAGGGTCGGGGCTTCATGAAACACGTCCTTGCGGGTGCGCCGGTAGTCGGGAACAAACGCGTAAGCAAAGCCCGGCGCCGTGGAAATGTAGTGCGGCCACCGCGAGAACTTCTCCGCGAGCTTGCCGTCCAGCAGCACGTAGGCGAACTGCCCGGGCTGCCGCGCCAGCACCGGCGTGGAGCTGTCGGAGGGGTTGTCGAGCTCGTCGAGAAACCGCTCGCCGCGCGCATTGATCAGCACGGCGCCCGCCTTGAACAGCTTCGGTGAAGGCACGAGTATCGTCGTGAGGAAGCTCATCACCACCGGGCGCAGCAGCCAGTCCGGCAGCGTTTCCATCGCCCAGTTCACCAGCCGCATGAAGATGCGCTGCGGCGGCAGCGCGGTTATCCACTTGGGCGGCGGCGGCTGGAAGCGTATCCCGGCGCTGTGCAGGCCGGTGTGAACGATGCGGCCGCCGAGCTCCAATACCATCTTGTGCCCGTCGCCCGCGTTGGCCGGATTGACCGGCTGAACGTCCGCGAAGCCTTCCGCAAGGTACTGCGTTCTCATTTCGGGGTCGCCGCTGAAGTCGCCGGTCGTCAGCACCACGCCGCCGCGCGCGCGGTACTCGACGGCGCCGTCCGCGGTGTCGCACAAGGCTCCGACCACGCCCCCCTGCTCGACCAGCAACTGCTTCACGCGGGCGGACGTGACGATATCGACGCCGGCGCCGCGCGCGGCTTTTTCCAGGTGGTAGGTGTAGGCGCCCGAGTTGGGCAGCACGTTGTGCATGCGCGGCTTGCGATGCGGGGCTTCCGGCAAGGGTCCGTAGAACTCCACGCCCATCGCCATGAGCCAGCGGAACGTATCGGGCACGTTGTCGACGAAAACGCGCCGCAGCGCCGTGTTGTCACTGATCGGGTAGCGGCTCTCGCGCACTCTTTTCGACGCGGCGCTGAACCGCGCCATGTCCTCGAAGTGATCGTCGGGACAATCGCGTATGCCCTTGCGCAACTGGTGCGGCGTGTTGGTCGCGGTAATCGAGCCGATCGATTTCGCCGTGCTGCCGCCCAGCTTCGGGTTGCGCTCGAGCAGGACCACGCGGCGGCCCAGGCTGCGCGCCTCGATCGCCGCCGCCAGACCGCTGCCCCCGCCGCCGACAACGACGACGTCGGTCTCGATGCGGCGCGCGCCCTCGCTCGTTGTCATCACATTGCGCCTTTCATTCGACAGCAGGACCAGCGCCCCGGAGTTCGGGGCGGGCATCCCGCATGGCTTGTTTGTTGACGATGATACAATTTTTCATGATGACCAGGAGGATTGCAGGCGATGACCCCATCGGATTCCAACTTTGAAGTGATCGTTGTCGGCGGCGGCATCGCGGGGCTGGTGACGGCCAACCGGGCTGCGGAGCTGGGCAAGCGCACCGCCGTCCTCGAGCGAGGCACGGAAGACCGCTACCTGTGCAGCACGCGCTACACCGGTGGCACTTTCCATATCTGTCTCACGGATCTGATGGCGGGCGAGGACAAGCTCGCCCAGATGATCGAAACCACGACCCGGGGTTTCGCGCGCAACGACCTGGCTGCCGCCATAGCCAAGGACGGCTTGCGGCTCGTGCGGTGGCTGCAGGGCGAAGGCATCAAGTTCGTCAACCTGGGCCATTACCATACCTTCGTGCTGGCCCCGCCCTCGCGCACCGGCCCGGGCCTCGACTGGGAAGGCCGCGGCGGCGACGTGCTGCTGCGGACCCTCGACGCCAACCTGCAAAAGCGCGGCGGCAGGATACTGCGCGGCACGCGCGCGCGCGCGCTGGATGTCTCCACGCCCGGCTGGATCAAGGTCGAAGCGGAACGGGACGGCGCCAGCACGGCATTCAACGCCAAGGCCGTCGTGATCGCCGACGGCGGCTTTCCGGCGAATATCGAACTGGTCCGCAAGCACATCACGCCGGTGCCCGAAAAGATACTCCAGCGCAACGCGCGCACCGCGACCGGCGACGGCCTGCAGATGGCGATGGCGGTCGGCGCGGCGACCGTCGGCATGGAATGTTTTTACGGCCACCTGCTGAGCCGCGACGCGATGAACAACAACAAGCTCTGGCCGCGGCCCTACGTGGACGCATTGGTGGTAGCCGGCATACTCGTCAATGCGGAAGGCCGGCGCTTCGCCGACGAAGGCGAAGGCGGTGTCTATCTTGCGAACGCGGTCGCGCGGCTGGCCGACCCGCTCAGCTCGAGCCTCGTCATGGACCACGCGATCTGGCAAGGCCCCGGCGCCAGCCCGATGGTCCCGGCAAATCCCCACCTGCCCAACGCCGGCGGTACGATGCACCGCGCGAACACCCTGCCGGACCTGGCGGGACTGATGGGCGTGCGGGCGGAGCAGCTGCAGATAACGATCGATCAATACAACAAGGCGGTCGAGACCAACACTCTGCAGCAGCTGTCCCCTCCCCGCCGCGCCGACCGTTACAAGGCCTGGCCGATCAAGACGGCGCCGTTCTACGCGGTGCCGCTCTGCACCGGGATCACCAACACCATGGGCGGGCTGGCGGTCAACCAGGACGGCGCCGTGCTCGACCAGAACGGCTTGCCCATTCACGGCCTGTATGCGGCCGGAGGCGCGACCGGCGGGCTCGAGGGCGGCCCATCCATCGGCTACGTCGGCGGCCTGATCAAGGCGACGATCGGGCTGCGCGCCGCCGAGAAAATCGCGAGCTTCGTCGCCTGAATCCGGGACGACCGAGGAGGAGTCGATGAAAACTTTCGTGGCTTTCGCATTCGCTGCGGCCGCGCTGGGGCTCTGTCCGGCGGCAATCGCCCAGGGATATCCGGACCGCCCGGTCCGCATGGTCGTGCCGTCGGCTCCCGGCGGCGGGACCGATCTGATTTCGCGCATCCTCGCGGAAAAGTTCTCCCGGAAGTGGGGCAACACCGTCGTCGTCGATAACCGTGCGGGCGGCGGCGGTGCGCTGGGCGCGCAGATCGTGGCGGCCTCCCGGCCGGACGGCTATACGTTGCTGATCGCGACCGGCGGCCACATCACGATCAATCCCCTGCTCATGGATCTGCCCTACGACTCGGCCCGGGCTTTCGCGCCGATCTCCCTCCTGGCGACGGCGCCCTACGTGCTGGTCGTCAATCCGGAAACCACGCCGAGCAAGTCCGTCAGGGAGCTGGTCAACCTGGCGAAAACCAGCCCCAACCCGCTGCTCTACGGTTCCGCCGTAGGCAGCCCGGATCATCTCGCGGGCGAATTGTTCCAGATGATGACGGGGACCCGTTTCACCCACGTTCCCTTCAAGAGTTCGGCCGGCGGCGTGATCGATCTGATCGGCGGCAGGCTGACACTGGGGTTTGTAAGCATCCCCGCCGCCATGCCGCATATCCAGTCCGGGAAGATGCGCGCGCTCGGCCTGAGCGACCGCAAGCGTTCCTCTTTGCTGCCCGATGTTCCCACGATTTCGGAGTCAGGCGTGCCCGGTTACGAGATCCTGACCTGGTACGGATTTTTCGCCCCGGCCAGGATCCCCGCGGAGATCCTCAAGAAAATCTCGGCTGACGTGCGGGAGATCATGCAGGAAAGTGAAGTACGGCAGAAGCTCCTGGGGCAGGGTTTCGATCCGGTTGCCAACCGCCCGGACGAAGCGGCCGCTTTCATTACCAAGGAGTCGGCGGTTTTCGCGAAGATCGTATCGGCATCAAACCTGCGCGATCGGTTGAAGAAATAGGCCGCTTACCGCGCCGACTCCATCACGCCCCGCATGTAACCGACCGCGCGGGCTGCGCAGGTGGGGCCGTCCGGCTCATAGACAAAAGGCTCGACTCCGATGACACCGGTAAAACCGCCGCGCTTCAGTGCCGCGACGATCTCGCTGAACCGCAGCTCGCCCTGCCCCGGGCCGCGCTGGTTCGCGTCGTTGACGTGAAGATGAGCGATCTTGCCCGTCGGCAGCCAGCGGTCGAGCACGTCGACCAGCGGCGCAGACTCGGACTCGCTGGCGGAACAGCAGTCGAGCATGGTCTTCAATGCCGGGCTGCCGATGGCATCGATGACCTCAACCGCTTCCGCGACGGTGTTGATGAATCCGGTGCGGCTCGGGCGCAGCGGCTCGACGAGATAGGTGACGCCCGCCGCGGCCGCGCACTTCGCGGCATGCGCGAAGGCCTCGACCCCGCGCGCCCGGCCCCCGGCGGGGTCCGCCGGATCGAGCTTGCGATACTGCGAGGAGCCGTGCACCAGGTACTTACCGCCGAGGGAGGCGCACAAGTCGCACAGCCGCTCGATGACCTCGAGGGTCAGGGCGCGCGTCGCCGGATCGGCGCTCGTGATCGAGAGACCGGCCGGCGCGTGCATCAGGCAATAGAGCCCGGTAATCGCGATGCCGTTGTCTTCCGCGACCTTCCTCGCCTCGGCGCGTTTTGCGGCCGGGAGGAGATGCGGCTCCTGGCTCAGCACCATCGGCGCGAGCTCCAGCCCGTCGTAACCGACGCTGGCGGCAAACCTGCACATGGCCGGGAAGTCGAGCTGGCGGACGACTTCGCTGCACAACGTGAGTTTCATCTTTACATCTTTACCCCTTGGCAGCCAGTCTGGGTCGGCTCCCGGAAGGTGTCAACGATTTTCCGCCACGATTTCAGCGGAAAATCGCATAATGGAATTTGATGTACCTGCGAGAGAAACCAACATGATCTACATCGTGGAATGCGCGTTGACGGTGAAGCAAACCGACGACGACTGGAACCGCTGGTACCACAGCATGAAGCCGCCGCACATCCTGCCGACGGCAGTGCCTGGCATATCGACGACGCAGCGTTTCAAGGGCATCAACGTCAAGCCGCCCGCCTATTTCGCCATGTACAGCGTCACGTCCGCGGACGTGATGGCGAGCGACGCTTACCGCAACGCGGGCGGCGGGCGCTTCCAGACCGAGGACTGGAAACCCCTCATCACGTTCTGGAACCGCGACCTGTTCGGCGGCGCGGACGCGCCGGACGTCCCGATGGATTGCATCCTGCTGGTGCTCGACCGGCCCGCCCCCGGGGGCTCGCCGCTCGGCCTGTCCTTCCAGTGGCTGCCCGCGGTCGGCCTCGACCTCTCGACGCCGTACCGCGGCCTGGCGGTGCTTGATCGCGCCGAGGCGGAGCGCCTTCCGCTCGCCACCTTGGCAGGCCTGCGGACCTTCCGCCCGGTGATACCGCAGGTCACGCGCGAGCGGCCGCTGCCAGCCGATTACCGGGTCGCCTAGCAGCTTGATGCAAAACGATTCGTCACTCCCGCGTCGGCGGGAGTCCAGTGCCCATAACAAATGAACACGCGCGGCGGTGGCGCCGGCAGTCTCTGTCAAAATAGAAGCGATATGACGAACACCGTGCAGGGATGGGCCGTCGGGCTGGTCGCCGCGCTGCTGTCGGCGGCGCAAATGCCGGCGCACGCGCAAGGCGCCTACCCAAGCCGCGCGATCCGCATCATCTCGCCCAGCTCGCCGCCAGGCGGCTCGGACACCGCCGCCCGCATCATCGCGCCGGCCCTCTCGGAGCGCCTCGGCCAGCAGGTGGTGGTGGAAAACCGCGCCGGCGCCGGCACGATGCTCGGCCACGACTACGTGACGAAAGCGCCGCCTGACGGCTACACGCTGGTGATGGCCATCAACACGCTGGCGCTCATCCCGGTGACCATCAAGAACGTGCCCTACGATGCCTTGCGCGATCTCGCGCCGATCTCGCAGGTGCTGAGCCAGCCGGGCATGATGATTGCGCATCCGTCGCTGCCGGCCCGGACGGTGAAAAACCTGATTGCGCTCGCGAAATCCCGGCCGGGTGATGTCCTGTACGGTTCGGGCGGCAACGGCAGCAATCCTCACATGGCCATGGAGTTGTTCCTGTACATGACCGGCACCCGCATGCTGCACGTGCCGTTCCGCGGCGGCGGGGGCTTTGCCATCGGCGTGATGTCGGGCCAGGGGTCGGTGGGCGTGCTGTCCATCCTCGCCTCGATCCCGCACGTCCGGTCCGGGCGGTTGCGCGCGCTGGGCGTGACCAGCGCGCAGCGCTCAACGATCACGCCCGACGTTCCCGCCATCGCGGAAACGGTGAAAGGCTACGAAGCACTCCAGTGGTACGGCCTGATGGCGCCGGCCGGCACGCCCAGGGAAATCATCGCGCGGCTGCACAGGGAAACGATCACGGCACTCGCCAACCGGGAGGTCCGTGCGCGCCTGACGCAGGACGGCGCGGACGTCGTCGGCAACTCGCCCGATGAGTTCGTCGCGGTACTGCGTACCGATATCACCAAGTGGGCCAAGGTCGCCAAGGCCGCCGGCATACAGCCGGAGTAAAGGTAAAGGCAAAAGGCAAAAGGCAAAAGGCAAAAGGGACAAGGGATAAGGCCTGAACCACCGAACAGGGCGTGACTGCGGCCGGGGGTTCGATTACTCTTTCCCGGTTGCCGTTACTCATCACCCATCACCCATCATTCATCATTCATCATTCATCATCAGAAGTGTCCCAACGTTTTCACGAGAGACGGTTACAAGTTAATGATTGAC